>JBNJGX010000150.1:0-6449 GCA_051748025.1 Bacteroidota bacterium | reverse complement strand
ATTGAGGTGAATGAGCCTGCCTCAGTGCTCGCCACTGGTGGTATCTGGACTGATGAAAAATGCCGGCTCACCGATGAATCCGGTAATGTGATTGATTTGTCCTTTGCCCGCTGTATGAACGCCGTTGAGCGCGATTAATCGCGTCTCTACTCTGTCTGCAGTGCAAAAAACAAGACATAGCCGGCGGCAGGGTATCCGGCGCCGGCGGGCTGCGACTAATATAAACTCACAAAATCCATTATGCCTTCTGTGGCTTTCTTTTGGATAACATTGACCTTATCCGTATTGACAGAAATATCACCGGGGTCAATCAAGTGAATATTGCAGTGTTCGGGACAATAATTGATAAGTCCTGCTGCCGGATAGACATTCAGAGATGTGCCGATAACCAGCAAGATATCAACTTCTGACACAATGTCAATGGCATCCTCAATGGCCGGAACAACCTCCCCAAACCAAACCACATGCGGCCTAAGCTGACTGCCCAGTTCACATTTGTCACCAACATTCAATTCGCTGCCTTCAATGTCATAAATCAGGTTTTCATCTTTGGTGCTTCTGGCTTTTCTGATTTCCCCGTGCAGGTGCAATACCTTTGAACTCCCTGCGCGCTCATGCAAGTCATCAACATTTTGCGTAATAACCTCCACATCAAATTTATTTTCCAAATCCACAATTTTATTATGCGCCAGGTTTGGTTCTGCTTCAATCACTTTTTTACGCCGCATATTATAAAACCGCAGCACCAATTCGGGATCATTTTCCCATGCTGCCGGGTTGGCAAGTTCTGTTACATCATATTTTTCCCATAGTCCGCCGGCACCACGGAATGTATCAATTCCGCTTTCCTGGCTTATGCCTGCACCTGACAGTACAACCAGTTTTTCTTTCATAATATTAACTGCTTCATTATTAGCATAAAATCACCATTATTAAATTCAATAAACCTTTAACCAACGTCAATGTATGCCCGGTATAAAGCGTCACAGGACTATCTCTTACTTACATGTAATTAAGATATCGAAGTTAGTAAACTGACATTATTTATGGCCTGATAATAATCTGGTAATTTTCTACACCTTTTTCGTGATTCACCTTAAGGATATACATACCAGCAGCAATATTCTCTGTATTCAGTTTTGTTTTGTTGCTGTTACAGGTATTATGTAACAAGCAGGTACCATCAAGTGCATATAACGTCACATCTTTTAGCCCTGTGGCCACGACAAATATTTTTCCACCGGCAGGATTTGGATAAATATCAATACCGCTGTGTGTACTTTTTATTCCGGATATAATCACTTCAACGGTTTGCACAGTTTCATCACTGCCACATTCATTGAATACAGTAAGTGTTACATCATATTGACCTCCGGAAGGATATGTAAACTCCGGATTTTCTTCATTAGATGTTGTTGGCATCAGATCATTATCCCCAAAATTCCATTCCACAGAATCTGCATTCTCGGATAAGCTTGTAAATTGTACAGTGCCACCACCTACATCTGTCCACTCGAAATCAGCAACAGGTAATTCATCACAATCGGTAATAGAAATATTATCAATGCCTACACCATCATAGTCTCCCATGGCAAAACCGCCGGCATCAAAAGCAAACCTCAGCATTACAGTGGGCTCACCTGCTAAAGCCGGTATATTATTATGGGCAGTAACCCATCCTCCTGAACTTCCGTTCCAGGTGGTGGAAAACATGTCTCCGTACCAGTTTTCTGCAGCACCTCCGGCAGATACAGTATCCCATGTTTCGCCATAATCTGTAGAAGATTCAAGAATAAAACCGGCACTCATTGCCTGGGTTTCATATATAATATCGGCATCAATCATTGGGTTTACCATCCCACTGAAATCAAAACATGGGCTCACCAGATATGCCAACTCAGATGAATTGTGTGGTCCGTCAAGGTTGGTCACCCATGCATAATCTCCATCTGAAGCTGTATTGATAACAGACCCAGCCGGCTCACCAAGCTCCATACTGCTGTTTTCGCCATCAGCAACCCAACCGGCACTGCCCGATTCAAAACCCTCATTATATGGAAAGGTGGTAATTGTTTCACTGTGAACAACAGTTTGTTCCAAAGTGTCATTGGCTGTGTTTTCATCTGCAACGAGCCCTGTAGCAACTTTCACTTCATAAGTATCGATATTTTGCATATCAACCGGTGTTGTAAAAGCAAATATCACTTCCTCATCATAAGAAATGTCATTGGTAAATGTTTCCGTTTCCCAGCTAATTCCGTTATCCAAAGAATATGATACATCAAAGTCGGTCTGGTCATCAACACCATAATTCTTTAATAACACTTTCACGCTTTCGCTATCACTAAGCCCGCATGAACTTGACGGAGATATCAAACCAATGGGGGCAACATCATTTGCAGGCAATTCTTCAATCAAAATATTATCCACTGCTACACCTTCAGCAGCAAGATAACCTCCCTCAAAGTAAAACCTTATTCTGCAATTTGTTTCGCCGGCAAAATCCAGGACATTATAATTTTTCATTACCCATTCACCACTGGATCCACTCCAGGAATCATCCAATACTGACCATGTAGCACCACCATCAACAGAAATTTCAATACCCATATTGTCTCCCAGCATACTTGGCTCGTGCCATACAGCAAAACTGAGAGAAATGCCTCCGGTCCCGCTGAAATCAAAACAGGGGCTTGCAAAAGTGGAACTTTCGCTGGCTTCGGCATAGCCTTCAGGGTTGGTGCCGGCCACATAATCTCCTTCATAAGCGGTGTTTATGGTATTTGTATCTACAGGGATGCCCCTTGCCCATGAACCGGTTCCTGTCCAGTAATGATCTGTGGTTTCAAAACCTTCCTCATATGGAAGAGTGCTTATTACCGGTATATTCAAGACGGTGATTTGCGCGGTATCATTGGTGTTATTTGTATCACCTGCAAGCAATGAATATGCCTGTACGACATGTTCTCCTTCAGCACTAATATCAGCAGGATCTGAAAAGGTAAATGTTGCTTCCTCGCCATAAGCCAAAGTGTCAGGAAAGTTTTCTACAGTTTGTGCACCACCATCAACGGCATAAGCCACATCAAAATCTGATATACTATCGGTTCCAAAGTTTTTTATTGTACAACTGATGCTTTCTGAAGATAAACCACAATCATCTGAAATCCCGGCAATAGATAAAACGCCTGCATCATCGGGCACTACTTCCGATACAGAAATGTCAAAATTAACGTTTGTCGGATAAGTATCTATCGTCAAATCTTCATCTTCTGATGAAATGATAATATAATAGGTGGTATCTGCTGTCAACTCTACCAATTCCAAATAAGGATCATCAGTAGCTGTATCATTCGAAGCCACACAATTTGTTGCAGGATCGGAAGGATCCCCGTCAACAACAAACAAACCAATGGCAGCTCCCATAGAAAATGGGGCATCACTGACAATTTCAGTATTAGTGAGTGATATATTTATGCTCATATCACCAGCAGGGGTATAAGCAAAGACATAATCTTCATTTTCCATGGCATCACTACCACAAGCATCTCCAGGCCCATAATCATCTACGGTTCCGGTGGTTGTTAAACCACTTGCCGAATATGGCAACACATCAATAGTGTCAGGGGATGAGCAATCATTTTGTGCAAGGGCTGTCAATGATAATATCATGCCCAAAAGAATACTTGTGGTTCTCAACATCAATGTTTTCATAATCTTTGTATTTTTGCTTGGTTTGACATTTTTATATGATGTAAAATTAATAAACTTCATATAAATTAAAAAAAACCATTTAATTTGGCAGAAATTATTTGCTAAAATACAGCAATAAAAAGTTCTTTATTCTAAAATTATCATCGATAAAAAAATAAAATTCGACTCTGATTATGGAAAACATCACATTACAAGAAGGCATTACAGGGAATTCAACCCAACAAGTAGAAAAAAAACAAACGGCTGCTGCTTATGGTTCCGGGCTGGTTGAAGCATTTGCTACACCGGCCATGGTTGCGTTTATGGAAAATACTTGTTTACAATCTATAGAACCGCATCTGCCTGATACGCATAGCAGCGTAGGCATTAAAATTTCAGTTACCCATGAAAAGGCTACACCCGTAGGCATGCAGGTCTTTTGTATATCCAGGCTGATAGAAATTGACCGGAAACGCCTGGTTTTTGAAGTAGAAGCCAGGGATGAACAAGGCATCATTGGCAGAGGCCAGCACCAGCGTTTTATCATTGATAAAGAAAAATTCATGAAAAACATACGAAAATCATAACATAATCTTTAACATAAAAAACCTATAAATATTTGATATGCAAGCTCTAAGGCATGCAAATAAACCTTATCAGGAAAAAATATAAGATAATTGGGTAAAATACAAGCTTAATCATGTCAATGTTGAGCTTAAAATTTTACCTTTGTGAAGCTAAAAAATAATGTTTAACTTTTAATAAATGAATTTGTTATGGCAAAGAAAAATGTGATTATTATTGGAGCTGCCGGAAGAGATTTCCACAACTTCAATACGTATTTCAGGGGGAATAAAGATTATAAGGTAGTTGCATTTACTGCAGCACAGATCCCTGACATTGATGGCAGAAAATATCCTGCAGAGCTTGCAGGAGATCTCTATCCTGAAGGTATTCCCATTTATGCAGAAGAAGAATTAGAAAAACTGATTGAAAAATTTGAAGTTGATGATTGCGTATTTTCATACAGTGATGTGCCTTACAATCATGTAATGAACATGAGTTCACGCGTCAATGCTGCCGGTGCCAATTTCCAACTTCTTGGCCCTAAAGATACAATGATAAAAAGCAAAAAACCCGTTGTTGCCGTTGTTGCTACACGAACCGGTTGCGGAAAATCACAAACCAGCCGTAAAACCATAGAATATCTGATGGACAAAGGCCTGAAAGTGGTTGCTATACGTCATCCCATGCCATATGGCGATCTTAATGCACAAAAAGTTCAGCGCTTTGCTGAAGTTTCTGACCTTGAAAAACACAAATGTACCGTAGAAGAAATGGAAGAATATGAACCACATGTGGTACGCGGTAATGTGATTTATTCAGGCGTAGATTATGAAGCCATAGTCCGCGAAGCCGAAGAAGATCCCGATGGCTGTGATGTTATTTTATGGGACGGCGGAAACAATGATTTCCCATTTTATTCCCCTGACCTTCATATTACTGTAGCAGACCCGCACCGCCCCGGACATGAAATGTCATACTATCCGGGTAGCGTTAATCTCCGCATGGCTGATACCGTTGTTATTAACAAAATGGATTCAGCAAGCCCCGAAGGCATTCAAACTGTACGCGACAACATCAAACTGGTGAATCCCGATGCCACTGTTATTGACGGGGCTTCTCCAATAAAAGTAGATGACCCCTCTGTAATCAAAGGTAAAAGAGTGCTGGTTGTTGAAGATGGCCCAACACTTACCCACGGTGAAATGAAAATCGGTGCCGGTGTTGTGGCAGCACAGAAATTTGGTTGTAAGGAGATTATTGACCCGCGTCCCTATGCCGTTGGCAAGCTGGCTGATACCTTCAAAACTTATCCCAATGTAGGGACTTTACTACCTGCTATGGGATACAGCCCTGAGCAATTGAAAGACCTTGAAACCACCATCAATAATACAGATTGTGATTCTGTGGTTATCGGCACACCAATTGACCTTAACCGTATCATTAACATCAAAAAACCAAATACCCGCGTCTATTATGACCTGCAGGAAATTGGTGAACCTAACCTTGATGGCATCTTAAACGAATTTATTAAGGAACATAAACTGAAATAAGTATTCGTTCTTTACAGAATTAAAAAGCCGTCCGGACTCCGGACGGCTTTTTTTATGGAATAAAAATAAGATTAAAAAAACAATAAATCTGAACGGATTATTTTTGATTTGGCAATTGTTATTTCTGAAATTTATCTGCCGAGGCTATCCAGTGCCTCCATTATCAGGGTTACGGATTCACAGATTTGCTTTTCGTTGATGATCAGCGGAACACCAATACGAAAAGCATTGTCTTTGAACAGAAACAAATCAGTGATAAAGCCAATACGTGCACCTATTTCCATCACTGAGGCAGCTTTTTCAGCAGTCTCAAGTTCAATGCCGATAAACAGGCCTTTGCCCCAGACAGATTTAATGCGGGGATGTTTAAGTAATTTAAAATACAATTCAGCCTTTTCATCTACCTGTTCAATAAGGTTATCACGAAGCAAAACTTTAAGATTGGCAAGGGCTGCCGCACAAGACACCGGGTGTCCACCAAAAGTGGTAATGTGGCCGAGCATGGGATTGGTTTTAAACACATCCATGATAGATTTATCTGCCACGAAAGCACCCAGGGGCATTCCACCACCAAAAGCTTTAGCTATACACAGGATATCCGGGATCACATTATAGTGCATGTGGGCAAATAGTTTACCG
>JBNJGX010000149.1:0-6461 GCA_051748025.1 Bacteroidota bacterium | reverse complement strand
TACGCAATCTTTTTCCGAGGCTAATGCTTCTCCAGTATGATTGGGATAATTTATTCAGTCCGCCCGGTTTGATAACATGTAAATTCTTGGCTGATGGCATGAAAGATATGGGATTTCTTTTATTCGGTGTGTATAAATAATAATCATGCTCAGGGTAGTATTGATAAAGTGATAAAATGGTATCCCTGCTGTAATTACCAAGTCCGCTTTTGTTATAAAATGCGCGTTTTGCGTCAAATCCTATCCGCATCAGGTCTGTTTTAAAATTTTAACAAAGATAATGAATTCATAACTGATTTTTATAATGGGTGTGGGATAACTTAATTTTATTGGTGGTTCTGAGCATATATCAAGTTTTGTGCCGGTTAAAGTTTGATTGCTGTAGGGTAACGGTCAATTTTGCACACCCACCTGTCAAGTGTTCTGTTATTAACTTTTATTGCTCTATTCTAAAATTTAACGGACTGACAGGATTGCACGAATGCGAGATGGTACGATGGCCCGAGATGTAAAGTGATAAACCTTTAATGCTCTTGTTTTTTCCATATCTAATACCAAGTTGCGTTCAAATGTGTAATATTTAATTCATTATTAATGTTTATTGCTAATTCCAACAGATTGAATAACAGTATTATACCGATGATGTTCAATGTAATTTTTAGAAGCGTTAGCGAACTAAAATTACACACCTGCCTGCCGGCAGGCAGGATTGAACACATATCGGTATAATATTCCTTCTTATGCTTTCCTTCCATCTTGCTATCGTGCCATCGTGCTATCATGCTTTCGTGATATCTCGCTATTGTACTTTAAGATTCAATCATTTTGTTTTAGAATACAGCCAATTTTACAAAGCACAAATTTAATGCTGCCTTGTATAACAGATGGTCTGACAGGTGGTTGTTTTAGCCAAATATCACACAGGAATATGCGGCGAAGTATGCGATGCATCCACAATTTCCCTGTATTTGTGAAACACTTTTTTAAAATCTTCCCAGGCTTCTGTTTTGCGGGCTGGTGTACGCAGTAGTGCCGATGGATGATAAGTCGGCATCACGATTCTGTTGTTCCATTCAATCCAGTTTCCCCTGAGTTGTGTGATTTTTGCATCCGGATCAATTAATCCTTTCAATGCTGTGCCGCCCAAAAGGATAATAATGGGTGGATTTATCATTTCTATTTGTTTCATTAAATAAGGCAGGCAAGCTTCTTTTTCATCAGGCTTTGGGGGCCGGTTTCCGGGCGGCCTGCATTTTACTATGTTGCCGATAAACACGTGTTTTTCACGTGTAAAATTGCATGCATCCAGTATTTTATCAAGAAGTTGTCCCGATCTGCCAACAAATGGCAATCCCTGTTTATCTTCATCAGCTCCGGGCCCTTCGCCAATGATGAATATGTTAGCATTTACAGGCCCCATACCAAAAACCGCTTTATTACGGCTTTCTGACAACCTGCACTTTTTACATTCTAGCACTTCTATTTCAAAATCAGCCCATTCAAAAATGTCCATACCGGGAAATTTTAATGCTAAATTAAAAAAAGATTAGCAGAAGACACATAAAATATGTTAATTTGTTCAAACATGCAACCATTTAGTTTGTTATGTTATCTCTAAGTCAAGCCTGAATGCAAAAACTGGAAAAAATAATTGAAGGCTGTAAAAAAATGCAAAGGAAGCCCCAAAAGGCGCTTTATGATATGTATTCACCTATATTATACGGTATGGCGCTGAGGTATGCTTCACATGCATCAGAAGCTGAAGACATGTTACAAGAAGCATTCATCAGTATTTTCCAGAACATCAGGCAATATAAAGGTACAGGTTCTTTTGAAGGATGGATGAAAAGAATACTGATCAATGCTGCCATCGGTTATATCCGTAAGTATAAGAAGCAGCAGTTTGATGATTTTGATGACGTACAGGAAACCAAAATGAAAAATTTTGATTTTTCTGAAGCAGATTTTACAAGAGAAGAATTGTTATATGTAATCAATACCTTGCCTGAAGGCTTCAGGTTGATTTTTAACCTGTATGCCATTGAAGGTTATAAACATAAAGAGATCGCTGAGATGCTGGGAATACATATTGGAACATCCAAATCCCAGTATTCAAGGGCAAGAAAAATGTTAAAAGATAAACTGGAACAACTGGAACAAAAGTCTGAGACAAATACTTATGGCCGGGAAGCATAAATACATCGAAGAAATTTTCAGAAATGCTTTTGATAAGCATACTGTAAAGCCCCCAAATTCTGCGTGGTCGGGTATGAAATCTTCTTTGGATAATATGCGCCTTGAGCATCTTGCCAAAACAAAACTCAGCAATGTCAGCACACAGCCTTCAGCCAGTCTTTGGACAAAAATCTCAACAAGGTTATGGTGGAAACAGTTCCTGCGCTTCAATCCACTTCGTGTTAATATTTATTATGCTGGCCTGGCTTTAATTGGGGGAAGTACAGCTATATTGAGCAGCCTTAATCCTTCCTCTGATCCTGAGTTTAACCATATAAAAGCAGATGATGTTTCTGATTTTATTGTTCAGCAATCACTGGTTGTGGAAAATATGAATAAGTTGCAGCATAAGCGGATAGAAAAAAACCGCAATACAGCAGATTTCATGGCTTCAAGGTCAGAATCAGTAGTATCAGAACCTGCTGAACAACAGGAAAAACCGGAAAAAATTATGGCAGAACAAAAATCAACAGAAAAAATGGAGTCTTCTGCTGAAGAAGCTGTTGATAAAGCCAAATCTTCTGATTTTCACGATGAAGCACCTGTGGCCGGTACTGAAAACACCATTCAAACCAAAAAACATGAACTGGCTGAAAATTTACCAATCCCCATAGCGAAACTTGCTGCTGTCGAAGGCGTTAAACCTGTGACGGATCTTGGTGATGTGGCATCAAGACCAGATACGCTTGGACTTGATTTTAAGGGAGACCCCATTGTTAAAGACCTGAACTTTATCGAACAGGGTTGGTATGCCGGTGCAAATTTCTTTAAACAGGATATAGCATTCCTCAATGAAGAAATAAAAGAAGCCTATGATCAAAACAAACATTACAGTGATTTTTCTTACCGTTTTGGCCTGCGTGTTAATATTGTCAGAAATCACTTTATGTTACAGTCAGGCATTTATTTCAGCAGTGTCAATAACGTTTTTGAGCATGCACAGGAACAAACCCTGATAGAAGATGATATCGAAGGCCGGGTTATCTGGCCATATGAAAGTGATACCATAAGCCACACCTCAATACATGAATATCATAATACTTACAGTTATTTCGAAGTACCGGTACTGGCCGGTCTGCACCTGGAGGGCACCAATTTTGCTACCAACCTGAAAACAGGCCCGGTATTTAATTATGTAGCCGGGGTAAATGCCAACCTTGTTTTATACACTGACAATGAATTGCGGTCAATTGATAAATCATATTTCAGGCGTCCCGGATTACGCTGGGAGGTAAGTGCAGACCTGATATATAAATTTAATGACAAATTGAGTATTTATATAGAACCGGCTTATGTTCATGATGTGACTACCATTTTTGATAAAGAGATGGATATCCGCAGCAGGTTCAAAGGATTCAGTGCCGGCATGGGTGTGTATTACAGGTTTTAAAATTTGCGATAAGGCTTATGTTTTTTGCAAATTTGACTTAATTCTCAATTAAGAACTGATATTTTTATCAATTTTTGCATTTAGCCAATCAATAAGCTCATCAAGGTATGATTCAATAATTGTCCAAATAATCCCATAATCAATCCCAAAATAATCATGTATAATCCTATTTCTAAATCCACGAATACGTGTCCATTCAATTTCAGGGTTTGAATCTCTAAAATCTTCATCCAGGCGATTTGCAGCTTCCCCGATTATTTCAAAATTCCTTACAACAGCATCAATGGTTTTGTCATCTGAAATAAATTCGTTAAAATCAAGGTCCTTAGTATAGGTCTTAATTTTAGTTGCAGCCTGCAACATATCATCCAAAAGCAATATCTCATCACGTTTAGACATAAATCAGGTCGTCATTTATTACCTTAAAATACTTCTCCTTTATCCCATTTTTTGAGACCAAATCCACTTTAAATCCGATGATTTTCTCAAGCTCCTCTGCAAGGTCAATGAATTGGATGCCAATTTTATCATTGAATTCCACCATGATATCCACATCACTGGCCTCATCTTGTTCATCGCGGGAATAAGAACCAAAAACAGCCATGCGTTTAATGGGATACTTAGCCATCAACTCTTCCTTATGTGCACTTAACTTGTTTTTTATTTCCTGTAACGTTCTCATTTATCAAAAATATCAATTTTTACTGATACTAAAAAATATTTTAAAACTGCACCTGCAACAATAATACAGTAGATACAGGTGTTTTAGCTTATGTTTTCTTATTTCGCGAACCATTGTAAATAGCAAACAAAAAAGTACCACAAAAATACATAAAATATTCTTTCCCATTGATTGATTTTCTATTCTGCTCTTATCCATACAAATGAACGCTGCTCTGAGCGGCGGGTATAAATTTCATCCCCATCCAGGCCAAAAGCATTATCAGAAAGGCAAACACCAGGTACAGCATTGCTTTACGGTCATGCGCTTTGTCACCGCTACGAAGGCGATAATGGATGTAGATAAGATACACCAGCCAGGTGATGAGCGCCCAGGTTTCTTTGGGGTCCCATGACCAGTAATTTCCCCAGGCCACTTTTGCCCACAGTGCACCGAATATCAAACCCAGGCTGATCATGGTAAAGCCGGAATATACCAACTTTTCAGCCCTGTCTGATATCTGCAAGCTTATGTTTTTGCCGGGCTTCAGCAGGTAATAAAGTGAAACAATAGCAGATGCTGCCAGCAGGCTGTAACCCAGGATATACACAACAACATGCGGTACAAACCAGGCAGATTGCAAGGCCGGGGGCAGGTGTTTTACAAATATCTCAGGTTTCAGTAAATTGATAAACAGAAACACCATCCCCATCAGCAAACTGTATGACAGGAACCAGCGATATTTCCATAAACGGTAGGTAATGCCACCCACCAATGGCATAAAAAAAGCATACCACAAACGTGTTTCACCGATACTGCGCATGGGTGGACGCTCAAAGTGTATCCAGAGGAATATTATTATGCATGCCATGGTTAATACAGCCAGGCCGTTGAGTATTTCAGACCACCGAAATGACTTTGTGGATTTGTTTTGAACCAGGCTGTAAACAAATGCCGGTAAAAAAACAAGCAAAGCTGTCAATACAAGACTTTCATGTAAACCCAGATTACTCATGCTGCGATTTTTTTGGTTTACCGGTGATAAACAAGGTCACTACTCCTGCCAACAACATAAAAATACCAAAGTATATTGCCGGGAGCCAGGGGTCTTTCACTAAACTCAATATTGAAACATCAGAATATTTCCCTTTACTTTCATCGTATGATTGTTGATAAAGCTTCCACCCGTTTATTTCTGCCGGGTCATTGACACTTAAACTCAGATTCTCTGCTGTTCCGTCTTTTTTGTACAAACGCGCTATGGTAGTGTATTGCTTTGGCATTGGCGGGTTAAGCCTGATTATCATACCCGTTTCTGTTTGTATGGTTTTTTCCGGAAACATATGGCTTCCACTACCAACCCATACAGATTTCCTGACCGTATCATTGTCTTTTAAAAGATGAAAACAAAGGGCAGATACCGAGGCCATAGAATGAAACTCAACATACTTGTCGCCGGATTTTGAGGCTTCGGGAATGAATTTCTCAATGAGGAGGCTGTACTGTTTATACACAATCTTTTTTCCTTCTGAGGCTTTGCTGATTTCCACGAGACTTAGGGTTTTGCCTTCCGGAGTTGTGATTTTCAGTAAAGGATTATGGTATTCAAGGTTAAATGTTTGCATTTCCAGGGCAAAATCCAGCTCATGCATAGTGCCCTTTTCATCAAATGCATACCAGACAGGCTCTCCCTGCCTGAGGGTCATGCTGTACTGTTTGTGGTCGGTTTGCCCGGCACCTCCTGCCAACAGAATAACAGCAATGCCAATGTGATTCAGCACAAAACTGACATTACGCCTGTTGAACTGTTTCATGCGTCTGGCCGTACTGTAAAGTAAAATCACCAACAGAAAAATCCCTGCAAAATAAAAGCTCCATGAGGCTTTTATATTATTAAGGAACGCAGCTTGCTCAGTATTCTGCTGTGGGATGATCCCCATAAATATTATCAGGAAAGTAAAAACACTGATAGCAGGTACAGCGGCAAATCCGGAGCTCAGAAAGTGATAAATCCTGTGTCTGCGGATAAAAAAACCGGCAAGGATGATGACCAAAAGCAGGAGCAAAACCAGCATAAGGTTGCCGGGAAAGGCCGGCAATATGCGTGCCAGTGGGGGCAGAAAAGCATCCAGCAACAGCCCTGTGATGAGCACTGCCATTGCGATAATAACTCCT
>JBNJGX010000148.1:0-6462 GCA_051748025.1 Bacteroidota bacterium | reverse complement strand
CGGACAAAAACAAATTGCTGTTTTTGATGGTAAAAATTATTATGTAAAAAATCCTCAGACTGGTGAAGTTGAAGAAAAAGAAGAAGGCAATATGAACCCCTTGCATTTTTATAAAGATCTGAAAGAAGTGGATTGCAAGTATGCAGGCAGGAAAAAGGTGAACGGCAGAAACTGTCATGTTATAAAAGCAGAAGATGTGCCTATGGATAAGTTGTTTCAGGGTTCAAAAAGCCCTGGTATGGGTGGTGAAGAGCAGGCTTCGTCAACAGAAAATGTAATGATAGATATACAGCTTTTTATTGATGATTCAGATTGGGTGATGCCCAAAATGATATATGATATGGAAAATACTGGTGAGGAACCTTCCGGCCCGCAGCAAGGCGGTTTTAATGAAGCACGAAGTGTTGTGGTAAACAAAGATTTTCGTGAAGTGGAAGGCATGATGATAGCCTTTGAGACTGTAAACACCATGAAGATCAAAATGTCAGCTGAACAAAAAGAACAAGCAAAGCAAATGCGTGAATCTTTTAAAAAGATGGAAGAGGAAATGGAGGATATGCCACCGGAACAACGTGAAATGATGGAACAACGCATGGAAGAACGCATGGGCAATTCCAAACAATTGCTTGGCGGTAATGAGATGAAAACTGTCACAAAAATTGAAAATGTTGAGGTAAATACCGGTATTTCCGATGATTTGTTCGACGGCAGTAATTTATAGGTGGTTTATTGAAGATAAGGGAAACCCTTTTATTTCAATCTTTTTTCTTTTCGTTTATGACGCCACAGCCCGATTAACAGTGCTATGGTAGCGACTATGGTGGCCGGGATAAAAGCCATCTTTAAAACACTGTCATTATGGGTGGCAAAACCATAAATAAACAGTATCAGGATAACCACAACCCCGAAAAGAATTGATGAATACGCTGCAAATTTATATTTGTACACATCTTTTCGTATCAGGGCCAGTACGGTGATGGGGGTGAAAAGTATATTCATGGTAATCCCGGCAACAAACAGGTTAACTATATTGGCAAAAAACAGTGCCATAATAAGTGCAAGTGCCCCGAAAATAACCACCGCAATACGCATGTATTTGAAACTTTTGGCTTTGGATATGCCGTCTTTTTTCCAGCTCACAAAATCCCGTACAGCTGTCATGGCAACAATGTTCAGAAACGAATCTGCCGATGACATCAGGGCAGCCAGTAAGCCTATTACTGCGAATCCAAGCAGCACGGGGGCTGTATGTTTAGCCAGAAATTCGAAAGTGGCATGATTGGGGTCTATGCCGGCACCCAGATCAACGCGCAATGCCATGCCCACAAGGGGAAAAATGATATAAAACGGTAGCATGGATACGCCACAAATCCAGGCTGTGCGCCGTGCTGTCCGTGCTGATTTTGCTGCCAGTGTGCGTTGCCATATGTCCATGCGTGTAAGCACGGATGGTGCCAGGAGTAAAGGCAGCCCGAGTAAAAATAACAGTCCTTCTGATGTACCGTTTAGCATGCTGGGGTCAAGGCTTTTCAGGCTTGTTAAATTATCTGTGTCAGTAAGGATACCTGGTATAAAAATGGCAGCAATCATAAAAACGATCACCACAAACTGAATGCTGTCGGTGATGATTACCCCTGATAAACCTGCCAGTGCAGTATAAGCAATCACCAGCAAAAAAGAAATACCCGCGGCTATGGGATATCCCACGCTAAAGGCATGATGTAGTAAACTTGCCATGCCTACAAACTGTGCAGCCGTCAGAAAGAAAAAAATGAGGATATTAATGCCGCTGATCATCCCGCTGAAAGTGCGTGGAAAGCTGGAAGAACGGTGTTTTTTCAGATAACGTCTGTTCAAAAATTCAGCAAAGGAATATATGTTATGCTTTGCACCGTAATCTCGGATATTTCCTGCAAAAAAGTACAGTATAAAAAAACCAAGCACATAAGCCAGCCCGATGGCTACAGCAGCCAGGCCGGATGTATATCCCATGGCAATCAACCCCATGCAGACACCACCACCGACAAAAGTGGCCAGCGTCGTAAATACCAAAGGCAATGTTCGGGTTTTACGGTTATTGATCAGGTAGCCGTCAATATCCTTATGCCGTACATGTTTTACTGTGAAATACAGTATCACCAGTACATATATGACAATCCAAAACAAATACCAGTTCATACAAATGAAAATTTAGTTACGAAGGTATATATTTTTTGATTTATTGAACTTATTTTTATGCACAAGGATTAAGAATTATTAAAAAAAAACAGCTTCCTTTTTGTCCATTATACCAAAATAAAATCTATACCATTGAAAATGAAGTGGTAATAAAGATGACTTCTTTTCTTTAGAACACTGCTGGCAACCAATTTATAATTTACTACGTCAATCAAATGTAATTTTTTACTAAAACCGTTTAATCATGAAGAACAGTATTATTATTACCGCCCTAATTGTTATTATATTTCCTGGACATATTAAATCACAAACAGTTGATATACATGAAGCTGCTGATTATGCAGAGAATGTACTGTATTATCAATATGGAGAATCAGTGGATTTTCAAACCGAAAATGCGGTAACACGAAGTTCCGGGGAAGCCCCTTTGTATTATACCTTCAGTGATGACAGCCATTTTGTTATTATATCCGCCGAAAGAAGTTTTGACCCGGTACTGGGATATTCGAACACATCCGGATTACCGGAGAATCCTGATGATCTTCCACCTGCATTCATCGAATGGATGGATGATTTGGCGGAACAGATAAGCTATGTTCGCGATCATGATATTGACGTTAGTGAGCGTGCAGTTTCAAACTGGGAGAAAATTACTGTCAGGGAAAGGGCTTCAGGGCAGAGCCGCGGTGTCTCACCTTTATTGTCAACCACATGGAACCAGGGGTGTGGGTATAATGGGATGTGTCCTGCAGACAGTGATGGACCATGTAACCATGTTTATACCGGTTGTGTGGCTACAGCTCACGCCCAGGCTATGAAATATTATGCTCATCCCGTAAGTGGTGTGGGAAGCGAATGTTATACCCATTCAGAATATGGTGAATTATGTGCGGATTATGCGTCTGCTGTGTATGACTGGGCTTCTATGCCCAATTCAGGTGGCAATCCCGATGTGGAAGAGTTGATGTACCATTGTGGTGTCTCGGTACAGATGAATTATGGACCAGACGGTTCCGGGTCATATACGTCAAGAGTTGATGATGCTTTGATTGAACATTTTGATTACACAACAAACATGGATTATGTTAGCCGGTGGAATTTTGACCCCGCAGACTGGGAGGACTTGATGAGGCAGGAATGTGATAATGGACGTGTTGTTATCTATAAAGGAACAGGTTCTGGCGGTCATGCTTTTGTACTGGATGGATACGATGATTCCGGTAATTTTCATTTCAACTGGGGCTGGGGTGGTTCTGCTGATGGTTATTTTACTATGGGAACCCTCAATCCCTCAGGTCAGAATTTTTCCAATTCTAATGAAGGTATCATTGGTATGGAACCTGCTGCTGATTTTACCGGCCTTGATTTTTCCGGGATGACTACATTATCATGTGCATCCACTACCAATATTGACCTTTCAACAGGTACGTCTTATGTCAATGTGTATGGCGATGCAAATATTACGGCGGCAGGAAAAGAACGTGTTTTTGAGTTTACAACAACACTTCACGGTCGTATCACCATTGACATTGAAAATCAGACCAGCGATGTGTCTGTCATATTGTTATCCCACCAACATCAGGACTCAGTACTGGCATACGGGACAAACGGATTGATTTACGATGATTCTGACCCCAACACCTATTATTTGGTTTTAGATGGTGAAACGGCACAAGATGTTACCTGTGATCTTCATGTGATTTGTCCCACCAATGACCCTGACTATATTCCCACTTATGTCCAGGTCAACCCGGGTGTAATTGAGTCAAACCAAACGGGTGTGGTTTTTAAATCACGCATCGAAAACATCGGAAATGCTGACGGTTCCGCTTGTGATATGGCATATTATCTTTCGGATAATGATACGTTAGATGGCGGAGATCTCCTGCTGGGCACAACTTCAATACCCGTACTTGCTGCCGGGGAAGATGTTCTGGTAGAGTCAACTCACACCATGCCTGTTTTGCCGGTGGCAGGATATTATAATGTTATCGGTGTGCCTGATTATAATGATGTGATGCTGGAAACCGTGGAAGATGACCAAAAGATGACCAATGTGCAGATTCCGGATACAGGCTCCCTGGATTGTTCTTCGGCAACTGTTATTTCTGATGGAATGTGGTATTATGATAACACCGCTGTTAATGGTGATTCTGCAATTAACCAATACGGCTGTGGATGGAACATGACAGGTAATGAAATGGTGTATTCGCTGACATCACCCTATGGTGGCATCGCTGAAATATATTTTACCGAAAAAGAAATGGGAAAGATGAGTTTGATGGTTCAGCCTGTATGCAACGAAAATGCCAATTGCCTTACGTCTGTTTCCATTTGGAACACAACGGATACACTTGCTGTATCGGAATTTCAAATGGTCGGTGGAGTGGAGTATTATTTGGTTATTGACGGGGAATATGACCTGAGTGGCGAGTTTGGCTTTAAGGTTGATTTTCCTGACGAATGTCCTGATGATACATTACAATACTGGGGTGAACCCGATCGCTGTGATGGAGACGGGCCGCTGAACATGCAGGTTATTTGGGGGTACGGTGATTATCAATGGTTTATGGATGGAACTCCAATTCCAGGAGCAACAGGTTTGAATTACAATGCGGAAACATCCGGTGAGTATTATGCAGAAATTACCGAAAACGGTTGTACGGTTGAAACGGATCATCTGAATGTGAATTATAGCCCGGCACCGGATACGGCAGCCATTGAAGCAATGTCTGATACCGTGATCTGTGGTGGGGGCACTGTTGATCTTGAAGTGACAGCAGGCACATCTTACGATATCCAGTGGTATAAGGATGGAGAACCAATTCCGGGAGCTAGCTCAATAAACTACAGTGCCACGGAATCAGGTATGTATCACGCAGATGTCATCAACATCTCTTGTCATCTTTCCTCCAATGAAATTGAGGCAGAAGTTAATCCCTTACCTGTGGATATTGGGGATACCATTCCTGTAGTCAGTGATAATTTGGTGTATCATTTTCCGCTGGATGATGATGCCGATGATTTATCACCTAATTATCATAGTATTTCATCATTGGACTGGTATCCCATGGATGACCATGACGGGAATTTTTGGCATGCCCGGCAATTTGTTGATTCTGCAACCAAAGCCTATGTTTACAATCAGTTTGATAACCCCGAAACCTTTACCCATTCCATGTGGTTTAAATCCAACGATGGAAACGGTGGAGCACTGCTTGAATTTAATGGTAATGCATCTTCTCCCGGTGGAACCGTTGACAGGTGTTTGTACATGGCTGATGATGGCAAACTGCATTTTTACCTGAACAATTCCGGATCCCCGGTTGAGTTGGTATCTTCGGGAAATTATAATGACGGAAACTGGCACCATGTTATTGTAAAAGCCGAAAGTTTCGCAGAAATGGAAATTGATGGCACAGACTATGTTAATGATGTCACAAGCTTAACCCTTGATGATTTTTCCGGTTACTGGATGTATGGAGGCAATGATATTCCCTCTGGGGCATCAGATCCCCCGGCTTATGCCTATTTTCAGGGTGGCATTGATGACCTCAGGTATTATTCCAGGGTGTTGAGCAGCCAGGAAACCATGTATTTTAATGAAACACACACGCTTGAAGCCAGTCTAGTTAATGATACCATATGTGACGGAGGTATTATTTATGTTGAACTGTCCCATTCTCAGCCCGGTATTTTGTATATGGTAAGGGATGTCAATACCGGAGATACGCTTTCCGTAACTGAATATGGTACAGGCGCCAATATAAGTTTTGGTGGTGATTATTATGATGTGTCCGCTGATTTTGAAATCATTGCAACTGATACAACAACCGGTTGTTCCCGCATCCTCTCGGATACATATCACCTTGAAGTTTTACCAACGCTTACCCCAAATGTCAGTATTTCATCTGGTTCCGGTACAGATATTTGTGCAGGCGATGATATAACCATTAGCTCGTCTGTAACAGCCGGTGGTTCCAATCCTTCGTACAACTGGTTATTAAACGGAACAGCCATGGGAGAGACCGGGGCAAGCATGACGACCAATTCACTTGCTGACGGTGACAGTGTTCAATTGGTGATGGTTTCAAATTATAGTTGCCTGACAAATACAACAGATACCTCTGATGCCTTGCATTTCAATGTACAGGATTATCCATCCGTTAGTTTTACGCATGATACCACATATTGTGCCAGTGAGGATGTGAGCGTTACCTACACCGGAGATGAAACCGGCGTATCCATTGCCTGGGAATTGAACGGCAACACTCAGACAGAAAC
>JBNJGX010000147.1:0-6472 GCA_051748025.1 Bacteroidota bacterium | reverse complement strand
AGATTGCAGAAAGGGGATACGCTGCACACTATAAATATAAAAATGATGCCAATGATGAAACACAACTGGATAAATGGCTGCAGCGGATACGTACACACCTTGAGGCACCCAGCTCTGATGCGCTTGATTTTCTTGATGAGTTTAAACTGAACCTGTTTTCATCTGAAATTTATGTGTTTACACCAAAAGGAGAACTGAAACGATTACCCAAAGGCTCAACAGCGCTTGATTTTGCTTATGATATACATACCGAAATTGGCAGCCATGCCATTGGAGCCAAAGTAAACCATAAGCTTGTGCCATTAAACCAAAAATTGCGCTCCGGTGATCAGGTGGAAATACTGACGTCCAAAAAGCAAACCCCTGAATCTGATTGGCTTGATTTTGTTATCACAGGGAAAGCAAAATCCAAAATCCGTTCCGCTTTAAAAGAAGAGCGCCGGGAATATATCAATAAAGGGCAACAACAGTTTTTGAAAATAATTCGCGACCTGAAATATTCCCTTGATTATACTTCCTTTAAAAAATTGCGTGAACGATTGGATGTGCACAGTAAAGAAGAGTTCTATCGCAGAATTGGTGCCGGACTTATCAAAGCCGGGGATATAGAGAAAAACCTCCCTGGTAAACGAAAAAGTACCTGGGGTCGGTATTGGCGTTTGCAATTTGGAAAATCTGATTCAAAAATCAAGGACGCAGGTGATAAAAAAGAATCAAAAACCGGAAAGAAACTCGTTATTGAAGACAATGAGTCTGAACAGAATTACCGTCTGGCAAAGTGTTGTAATCCCATACCGGGTGATGATGTCGTTGGTTTTCTGAATGCTGATAATGTGGTGATGATCCATAAAAAAAATTGTCCCAATGCCATTGACCTGATGGCAACTTTTGGTGATCGTATTGTTGAAGTTGACTGGAAAGTGCAGAAACTTCTGAGTTTTAGGGCAACAATAATTATTGAAGGCATTGATGATATCGGCATGGTATATCGTATAACACAGGTCATTTCTACTGAAGCAGATGTCAATATGAAATCTGTTCAGTTTGATACAACCGATGGTATTTTTAAAGGGCATATAGATTTATTTGTGCATAATACAAAAGACCTGGATGATGTTATCGGTCGTTTGCGTAAAATTAAAGGCATTAAAAAAGTATATCGTAAGCAGGATAAAACACAATCATGAAAGATTCAAAGCTGAAAGCGCTGATAAACCTTCTTGATGATCCCGATGAAACTGTATATTCGCGGGTAAATCAAAAACTTCTAAATGCAGGTGAAGATGTCATCCCTCTGCTTGAAGCCAGATACGGGATTGATAATAACCCTTTGATGAACCGCCGCCTTGAAAAACTTATGGAAAATTTGCGTGATACCAGTTTTAATCAGGGATTTAGAAAATGGTGGGAGCAGGACGGGGATGTTGATTTGCTGAAAGGATTATACTACGTCAATAACCTGTATTATACTGATACCGGCTTTGAAGAATTTAATGACTATGTGGAACTCCTTAAAGGCAAAATATGGCTTGAGTTGAGTGATAACCTCACCGGCTTTGAAGCCATTAAAGTTATCAACAGGCATTTTTTCGTGGTGATGGAGTATGGGGTAATACCGGTTCAGGATATTAAGGATAGTGCACGGCATTTTCCTGAACAAATGTTTTTAAATAAGAAAGTTAGCCCGTTTCCATTTATCGGACTGTATTGTTTGGTCGCTAAAAGTTTGGATTTACCGGTTTATCCTGTGTATTTACCGGGCTTGCTCCTAATGGCATACCAAAACAGGGATATTGCTCGTGAAGCCTATGGTGATGAGTCTTCAACAGGGGTTTTGTTTTATATTAATCCGTATGATGCAGGCAGCTTTCTGGGCAGAAAAGCATTGGACTATGTCATTAAACAACGTGATATAAATGCTGAAGAAAACCACTACCGGCCCATAGATAATAAAATATTCATTCATAAATACCTGCGTTACCTTTGGGATTTAAATTTGTTTTCTCCTGAAAACCATGCTTTTAACAGGCTGGAAAATATGCTCCTGATCATCAGGGGGGAAAAGTAAAGATAAGACGGTAGATTTATTACCTTTGCCTTAAAACTTACATATGTCAAAAAATAAAGTGTTTGATCATAACTTCAGAAAATATGAATCCTGGTTTGAAAAGAATAAATATGCTTACAGGTCTGAACTTAATGCGGTCAGGTCGTTGCTGCCATCCTCAGGCAGAGGAATTGAAATTGGCATTGGCAGTGGTTTGTTTGCAAAACCATTATCAATAAATGAAGGCATTGACCCCTCCGGTAAAATGCGTAAAATCGCAGAAAGCAGGGGATTGAAAACAAAACACGGTGTGGCGGAGAATATACCTTATGATGACAATACCTTTGATTATGCACTGATGGTAACCACAATTTGTTTTGTGGATAATCCTGACGCTTCGATACAGGAAATTAAACGCATACTGAAGCCAGGTGGTTACCTGATTACCGGATTTATTGATAAGGACAGCCCCATTGGAAAAATGTATCTTCAACATCAGTCAGATAGCTTGTTTTACCGCGAAGCACAATTTTACAATACATCTATGATAGTTGGATATTGTCAAAAACATGGTTTTACTGAGTTTAGGTATGTTCAAACCTTATTTCATAACCTGACAGAGATTACTAAAGAAGAACCTGTGCTGGAAGGCTATGGGAAAGGATCCTTTGTTGTTATTCGTTGCAGGCTCGCTTAAGGGGGATTCAAAAAATTCTTTCGCATCAAGATTTTCAGCGTTTTTCAAAGAAAATATGGTTCAATGCTTTATACTGATTGTATAATATAATCTATATCCGCTTCACTGCACAATTGACCACTTTTATTGCGTAATTCAGTTTTGATACGAACTAATTTGTGTTTTTTGTATGCTATCCGGCCGCGTATTTCAAGCTTTTCCTCCTCCCCGGGGCGGTCAACTTTTGTTTTTACCGGCTTTTTAAATTGTATATTCATCCTTGCTGTAACGCCATCTATGTTTATAGCATCCATAATAATCCAGGCGCCGACTTCATCCATCAGTGTGGCAATGATCCCCCCATGCATTATCCCGTCCCAGCCATCGTAATACCAGCCCGGGTAAAAATATGATACAACATCTTCACCGTCTCTCCAGAATTCCATCTTAAGCCCTTTGGGATTATCAGGGGAACAGGCAAAGCAATTATAAAATCCCTTTTCAGCAAATTTGTTTTTGATTTTTTTCATGGGTTGCATTTTTTGTGCAAATTTCGTAAAAATATTATCTTTATACAATATTTACTTTTAGCTTGAAATAACACGCTTACCATGTTATTTCTCAGCAAAAAACAGGTAAGTTTGAAATGAGCCATAAAGGTTTTTTATTATTAACGGTTAATAAATGTTAATAACTGACATTTACTGATTATTTACAAATGTATATGCAATGAAAGATCCTGGAAAAAGAATAGCAGAATTGCGTAAAACACTGAATTACCACAATAAAAAATATTACGTGGATGCTCAGCCCGAAATTTCGGATTTTGAATATGACCAGTTGATGCATGAATTGATAAAACTAGAAAAAGAACACCCCGAATATGATGACCCGGCCTCCCCGTCCAAACGCGTAGGCCGTGATATCAACCAGGAATTTGAACAGGTGAAACACAGGTCTCCCATGCTCTCGCTGGACAATACTTATTCAAAAGAAGAGTTGCAAGCCTTTCTGCAACGTGTTTATAAAGGGCTGGGACAAAACCCCGGGTATGTGTGCGAATTGAAATATGACGGCGTATCCATCAGCCTGACGTATGAAAATGCAGTGCTCACACGTGCTGTTACCCGTGGTGATGGTTATCAGGGTGATGATGTTACCGATAATGTGCGTACCATCCATTCCGTTCCGCTCAAAATTCATGGTGAAAATATGCCTGAACTGTTTGAAATCAGGGGGGAAATATATATGTCAAAAGCGGTGTTTGCAGAGCTTAATAAGCAACGGGAAAAAGAAGGCAAAGAGCCATTTGCCAATCCGAGAAATGCCGCTGCCGGAAGTCTGAAGATGCAAAAATCATCAGAAATGGCTAAGCGTAAGCTGGATTGTTTTCTTTATTCCCTGGTTGCCGGAGATACACCTGCCAAAACACATTATGACAGCCTGAAACTTGCTAAAAAATGGGGATTCAGGGTACCTGAAAACATGATATTAACCAATAAGCACAGTGATATTTTTGATTTTATTGATTACTGGGATGAAGACAGAAAAAACCTGCCCTATGACATTGATGGTATTGTATTGAAAGTGAATGATTTTTCTATGCAGGAAGAGCTCGGCATGACAGCAAAATCGCCACGGTGGGCAATAGCCTATAAATTTAAAGCAGAACAAGTGATTACTACATTGCAGTCTGTTGAATACCAGGTGGGACGCACTGGGGCCATTACCCCGGTAGCCAACCTGAAACCGGTTTTTCTTGCCGGAACAACGGTTAAGCGGGCATCTTTGCATAACGCTGACCAGATAAAACTGCTTGACCTCCACATTGGTGATGATGTGTATGTGGAAAAAGGCGGGGAAATCATTCCCAAAATTGTTGGTGTGGCTAACAGGGATAAAAACAGCAAACCCATTGAATTTATCAGCAATTGCCCGGCATGTGGCACTGAACTTGTCCGCAAAGAAGGTGAAGCCAAGCATTTCTGCCCCAACGAAAATGGTTGCCCGCCACAGATAAGCGGGAAAATTAAACATTTTATCAGCCGTAAAGCCATGGATATTGACAGCATCGGGGAGGAAACCGTGGATTTGTTTATCCGTGAGGGGCTTATACGGAATGTGGCAGATTTATTTGAACTTAAAACAGGGGATATTTTAAAACTTGACCGCTTCAGGGAAAAATCAGCGCAAAATATCATTGATGGCATCCAGGAAGCCAAAAATGTGCCGTATCCCCGTGTGGTTTACGCCCTGGGAATACGCTATGTCGGAGAAACCACCGCCAAGGTGCTGGCAAAAGCCTTTCCTGATATTTATAAACTTGCCGCTGCATCAAAAGAAAAAATAGCCTCCATTGATGAAATTGGCGAAACCATAGCGCAATCTGTGGTTGATTATTTCAATTTACCCTCAAACCAGGAAATTGTGGAACGGCTGGTGGAACATGGATTGCAATTAAAAGCTGAGCCATCTGACACGCAAACCACAAACAAACTCAACGGTGCTAAAATTGTGATCTCCGGCACGTTTGAAAATCACTCCCGGGACGGATTGAAGGTACTTATTGAAAAGCACGGCGGCAAAAATGTGCAGTCTGTATCATCCAAAACAGATTACCTGCTGGCAGGGGAAAACATTGGCCCGGCAAAATTGGATAAAGCTAAAAACCATAATATCACCATCATCAGTGAAAAAGATTTTGAGGCAATGATTGAGTAGTGATTTTGTTAGAGTCGGCTCTATATTAATATTTTGACATTTTAGATTAAGTACAAAAAACAAAAAACCCCACATTTCTGCGGGGTTTTTGCGGTGTCGACGAGACTCGAACTCGCGACCTCCGGCGTGACAGGCCGGCATTCTAACCAAACTGAACTACGACACCGTTTATCGTAATTTGATGGCGCAAATATAAAGCCTAATTTTTTAATGTGCAAAAGAAATTATATATTTTTTTTTAACCCACTTGCGGATTTGAGGAAAACAGGGAAAATCTTGCCTTTGGAGCTTTTTTTTTCGGCTTGTTATTTTATATGTTTTTCTTTATATTTTAGCTGTTTAATTTTTATAAAAGTATGATCATTATGAAAACATTTATTTTGATAATTATGTCCTGCTTCCTGTGGTTGTCAGCTTTTTCACAGCCATATGGCATTTCAAACACCACAGAAGATTATTATGACACCATCAGGGAACGGTGGATTGAAACCGCCGTGTATTATCCTTCTGTCATTGATGACGGAACCACAGAAAACTTTCCGTATATTGTTTTTGGCCATGGTTTTTCCATCAATTACAGCAAATACGAATACATGTGTGAACATGTTGTGCCACAGGGCTATATTATGATTTTGCCAAACACCGAAACTGGTGTTTTGGGTGTGGATCATGGTGATTTTGGCAACGATTTGGGATACCTGGCCGGGTATTTTTATCAAAATTCTCTGGACCCGGGGAGCATGTTTCACAACAATGTTGAGCCCTACCCTGCTGTCATGGGCCATAGCATGGGAGGAGGAGCTGCTCACCTGGCATCAGAAGCCTATACTGACAATATTGGTACAGTCATCAGTTTTGCTGAAGCCGAAACCGACCCATCATCCGAAGCAGCCGCAGCCAATGCAGATTTGCCTGTGTATGTATTTTACGCTGAAAACGATGCCGTTTCACCACCGGATGAAAATCAAATTCCCCTGTACAACAATTCAAATTCTTCCTGCAAAACCCTGATCAATGTGCTTGGCGGC
>JBNJGX010000146.1:0-6490 GCA_051748025.1 Bacteroidota bacterium | reverse complement strand
CCTGAAAAAAAAGCACCCAGCAAATTAGAAAAATAATTGCTTGAAGAAATTGTTAAAAGTGTATCGCAGGTACCACCAATGGTATTATTCATTGGAAACTGCAGAAACAGCAACAAATAGGTAATCAGAAAAACAAAAAATACGATTATTAATCTTTTATTACGCTTCATGATGCACTCTGTTTAACAGGCATTCCTATTCATATCATCCATAATATAATCGTCAACCATAACACAAAAAACACCAAAATTTCCATTCCAGTATTTCTTTGTACCCACTCAAATTTGCTTATTCCCAGAAATGTATTTATGCGTTTAAAAATGCGATGCTGACTATCGCTATTCAACAAAAACACAAACAATAAAAACAACAAACCAAGGCCATATATACCTAACAGCATCCATTTACCGGGGCTTTTGCCTTTCACAAATTTAGCATTGGCCTGCAACACATAGTTTATTTTATCTTTACACGTACCTTCACTGGTAAAAGGTAGTTCAATGATCTTATGTTCAGTATCGCCCTCAATATTGTAATCATCAATATCCAGTATAAGTTTTTGGTTGTTAACTTTAAAAGGCATTTCATTTGCATCGATTGCATCTGCCTTCACCTTTACATACACACTGTTTAGATACGAATATTTAGTTTGCCATATCCCCTCTTCATTCAAATGCATTGGAAATTTCCGGTTGAATGGCGTAACCAAAACCAATTCAGGGTTTGTTTTTTTGAATTTTGAATTCTGTGGTTCGATGGTAAGGTCCTGAAAAATATTAATTCTATGCAAATACAATGACAATACAATCAGTACAGCAATGATGAGCATTGTTACAATAAGTACGCGGTTTTTATTAAATTTAACTTGCTTCATAAACCAGTGGTTATCGCATAAATATTTTCACAAGCACATTAAACACCCTCATAAACCAATATTTTTTAACATTACTCCAGTTGTTGATTACCCAAATGTAAAGATATACCGTGGTCTGTAAACTTTTTGTTTCTTTTAATGTTCTGAAAAACCTATGAAGGGTATTCCTTCTGTTGAAATAAAATCTATTGGTTGAAATAAAAAATTTATTTAAGGTTTCAGGTTGAAAATGTTTTGGTTTAAACACAGCCCTGGTAAAATCATATTTTTCCCAATCTTCCGGGTAATTATTCATTATAATTCTGTTTTCATCTTTGAGTTGATGAAAAACCGGGCTACCCGGTATTGGTGTCAAAATAAATATTACAATCCAGTCAATACCTGATTTGTGAATTCTTTTAAGCCTGTAATGCATTTCATCAAGGCTTTGGTCTGAATCAAAGCCGAAAATTAAAAATCCCATAACCGTTATACTGTAGCTGTGAATTATCTTCAGGCAATCTTTTAAGCTATAATTATCAAATACCCGCTTATTCACTGATTTCCTGATTGACGTTAAGGTATCAATCTTATCAGTTTCTATGCCTATATAAAGTATTATACAACCGGTTTCTTTAAATAACTTTAATAAATCGGGATGTTTAATTATTTCAATGGTACAAAATGCCGCCCACTTTTTATTAAATTTACTCAGCGCTTTCAAAATCGATTTTATCCGGTCTTTATCATGAAAGTTACCCAGGAAATTATCATCTGTAAAAAAAACAACCCCTTTGTCAATTGTTTCGAAGTCCCTCACAATTTCATCCACAGGCCTTTTGTATCGTCTGTGATTATATAAGGCATGTATCGAACAATAATCGCATGAACCTGTACAACCCCTGCTGGTTTCAATACTGGCTGCTCCATAAGGGTATTTTTTAAAAATACTTCTATCAGGCGCTACAATAAACCGGTTACTATGATCAAGGTTTTTATATGTTTTTTTTAATGCATTATTTTCAAAATCATTTAATATTGTTTCCCACACACCTTCTGCATCACCAACAACAACACTGGTTACGTAATGAGCTGCTTCATCGGGCAGGTGAGAAACATGAATGCCACCAATTATAGCAGGGATTCCATTACTGGTGTATTCTTTGGCAATGCCATAAGCTCTGTTTATTGTTGAAGAAGATGATGTTAAAGCAACAATATCACATTCGGTATAAGTGAAAGGTTCAAAATTTTCATCGATAAATTCAACTTCATAATTATCAGGTGTAAGCGCAGCTAATACCCCAAGCACAAGCGGCTCGTTAAATGAGAATTCTGCAAAACCTGATTTTGGATTAATGAGCAATATTTTTTTCATTGTATTAGACTTTTCTCATAAAGACATGATGTATCAAAATTTCTGAATATTAAATGTTTATCCATAATGGTTATTTCAATTCAGGTTACAGTTTGTTTACTTCCCACCTCATTCTTTTAGGTTTCAGGGGCACTGAAAAATTCGGAGACACCGGGGACATTTTAGAAAGCCCCACTTCTTCTTCGTTTTCATCTTTAATTATTTTTACATGTAACGTATTCACATCAAAACAAACAACAGCTCCGTTATTGCGATATATTCCAAATCCTATGGATATAATTGTTTCATTAAAAAAATTATTATCAATAAATATTTTAACCTGATAAGCACCTTTTTGTTTATAATCTTCAAGCTTAATATCAGAATTTCCCAAATGATTACCCAAAAACATGTGATTCATATTTGAGACAATAAAACCTATATCGTAATAATCATCATCGCGATACTTCTCATATTCCAGGTTGATACTAAATCTATCAGTTGTGAATATGGTATTACTTCCCTTTCTGCTTTCATTACACACATAAACTTTTTTGATTTTAATTTTGTCATTGCCCGGTGCTTCCTGCAAATCTAACCATTCATTATGTAATTTATTTTCAAAAACATTATCCCTTCCGGATTTAACACCACCATCTCGTTTTTCATTAACAGGCGGGGCATTTGATATGGCATTTTCAAAGTACTTCATGGCAATACTTGTATCACCAAAATCAGATAAGCTGCCTTTATCAAGACACATTACCTTTGAACACAATGCATTGATATCATTATTGTTATGACTAACTAAAATGATGGTTTTATTTGAATTAGCAAGTTTCGTTAATTTCTCATAACATTTCATCTGAAAAGAATAATCCCCAAGTGCAAGCACCTCGTCAAACAATAAAATATCTGCATCAATATTCACCACCACCGAAAAAGCCAGCCGGACATACATGCCACTTGAATAATGCTTAACAGGCATATCCATAAACCTTTCCATACCGGAAAAATCAACTATTTCATCAAATTTTTCCTTGATGATTTTTTTTTCTATACCAAACATTGCCCCACTGAGATACACATTTTCACGTCCGGTAAGTTCCGGATGAAATCCCATTCCAACATCCAAAACCGATGCAATTGTTCCATAAATGGTTACACGTCCACTTGTAGGCTCAGTAATCTGGCTTAATATCTTTAGCAAGGTGCTTTTACCTGCACCATTTCTACCTATTATGCCTAAGGTTTCCCCCTGGTAAATAGCAAAACTCAAATCTTTTAATGCAAAAAAATCACCCTTGTTGGTTTTATCATGCCTGTTTTTTGCCTTCAAAATATACCTGAGCCTTTCAAAAACCTTTATATCCGGAGCATTATTGTCTAATTCATATTTTTTTGACAAATTCTCTACTTTGATCGCAATATTATGTGTTGTATTTTCCATTTCAGGTCAAACAAAATTAATCAAACCACAAAGAAAGCACTATAAATAATTAAAAAAACAAGCAATAATACTTTAAACATTTTTTTTATTGATTGATTTATCGAACAAATCATTGATCCATTTTAAAATTTTGACATCATTTACTTCTGAACGATGATTACACATATAAAAATTGGAATACAGGGCACTTGAAAGGCTTTTTGTTCGAATTATTGATAACACAAACTTAACCATCAAGAGCCGTGGTTTATTAATATTATTACTGATGCCTCCAAAAACCTCAGTTAAATTTGGAATTTTGTAATCTTTAAAGTGCGGGGTATAAAAGTTATAATGTCCCCAATCATCAGGAAATTTCGTATAAATCAAATTATGGCGTTTTAAATGCCTGTCAAAAAGCCGGGAACCGGGCAATGGGGTTAATAAAGTAACCAAATAAGAATCAATGGGTAATTTCAACATGTATTTTTTTCGTTTTTTTATGGTTTCTAGAGTATCATTTTCCAACCCAAACATAAATACACCACATAATGCTATTCTGTTTTTATGAATATTATCAATTATTTTTTTATAATTTTTATGGTTTTTCACATTTTGTGTTTTGTTCAACAACCTCAATGTTTCTTCATCCTCAGCTTCAAACCCAACCACCAATAAACGGCAACCGCTTTTCCTGGCATAATATAAAAATTCATCATCCATACCCGCATTCACCGATACCATGGCAATCCAATGTTTGTTAAGCTTTTGCCTGATCATCTCTTTAAAAAGACGGATGACATGGTTCCGGTTTTTGGCATTAAATCCATAAATATTTTCATCGGTAAAGAACAATGTTTTTTGTTTCGTATGCTTGATTTCATCAATCACATAATCAATATCACGGTAAAAATGCCTTTGTTTATGAATTTTATTGATACAACAGAAATCACATGCTAATGGACAACCCCTTGATAGTTGCAGTGTTGCAGTTTTATAATGATGTTTATAAACGGACCGCTGCAGTGTATAATCCAATTTTGTGTCTCCGTAGTAACGTTCCTTTAATTCACTTTCTTTATAATCATTTAGTAAATCGTTCCAGATACTTTCAGCTTCACCAATAACAACACTATCTGCATATTGTAATGATTCTCCGGGAAAAAGTGACGCGTGAATACCCCCGATAACAGTTGTAATGCCTTTGCTTTTGAACTTTTCCAAAATCCGGTACGTATCATTAATGTTCAAAATCCTGGCTGTAATCCCCACAAGATCTACATCCTTCACCTCAAAATCATCCACTCTCAAATCCATGACCTCAACATCCCATTCTTCTTTTGGCGTTAAAGAAGCAATAATGCCCAATTCAATGGGTTCATAAAAATCCTTTACATGAACCTGATAATCAGGATTAATTAACAATAATTTGTGTTTCACTACAACATGATTTTTAATGGGGATGAATATAAACTATGCTTCATTTATTAAGCAATTTATCAATTCTTTCAATCCTGTTCTTCATTTCTTCGGCACTAACTTTCGGATAGAGCTTTGCAGCAGGCAGATAATCGAACTCATAATAATAGGTTACCCTTGCTTTATCAAACTTATTATTTTTAACAAATTTAAATGTTGCCATAAAGTCTTCTTCTGTTTCGGTGGGAAATCCAACAAAAAACAAAGCGTCTATCCTTAATCCCGGATTAAGCTTTCTGAATAACCTTAAAGCCGCCTCTACGTCTTTTGCCTTATAATGCCTGTTCATTAATCTTATAATTCGGTCACTACCACTTTCCATGGCTATTGTAATATCCCAAACTTTTTTAGCCTCAAAGTACGGCCTTAGAAAAGACTGGTTTTTAACTATCCATGCCGGATTCATCCCATGCAATGACCATTTGACATGGTATTTTTCATCAATTTCAGATAATGCGTCCAACAGCTCATTCAATGAACTATGCATATCCAATCCATAAGACCCCAGGTCATCAGCCAGGAAATGAAAAATCCGGTAGCCTTGATTTAACATCTCAGCGTATTCATTAACCAGCGCATCAATGCTTTTGCTTTTTATTTTTCCTACCGCCCTGCGAATATTACAGTATGAACAATTGTTTGTACAGCCCCTGCTGGTAAGGATAAAACATGCATCTTCCACCCTGCTCCCATTATTATTCCTTAGAAATTTTTTATATTCTTTTAACCGGTAATATTTACGGAAAAACGTTTGAGATAACCCATACTTAAGGAGCAATGTAGGTAAGGAATAATAATCATGTTTTGTAAAAAAAATGGTTTTATCCATGTCGGCATAGTGATATGTATGGGGTTCCGGGGTTTGGTTGTATTTAATGTTGAATTCCGGAAAATACGTATCTATATCGCTGATGTTTTTTGTTGAAATGGCAGGGCCATCAAATCCGGTTCTCAATTCTTTCAGGTTTGACCCCGGCATACACCCCATGACAAACAATTCAGCCTTGTATTTATTGTACGCTTCAATATCTTTCAAGGTGTTCTCTACATCATTTGGAGACACTGAACAGGTTACATACAAAATGATATCAGCATCATCAATGTGATCAGTGACGTTCATGTTATTCACCGTAAAATAATTTCTTAACTTCGAAGCATCCATACACCTTAACGGACATTGCGAAGGCGGATCAATTACACACACTCGTTTCTTTTTGTTCTTATTCTTGTCCATACAGTTCAGTTCAAATCATTTCTTTCAAAGATATCTATTTAGTGGATCTAAGAAAACTACTGCTTTTTAAAAATAACAAATCTCAAACATCAAAAAACAAACCAGCCTGCCAGCTGGCAGGTAATCATCAATGACCAA
>JBNJGX010000145.1:0-6529 GCA_051748025.1 Bacteroidota bacterium | reverse complement strand
CAGGTTCATTGTCAGATCCAATTCTAAAACCCTGTTTTTTGTTGTTTTTCCAAATTCATTGATGCGCTTATGGCATGCTGCCAGCCGGTTTGCCTCTCGCAGTTCATCTGAACGTCCCTTGTAACCTTTATAAGAAAGTTTAATGATATCTGAAATAGCCTCATCATACAGCTTTTCCATTGCATTTTCCCTGTCAACATAATGTAACAGCAGGTGATCATGAAATGATTTGTTTTTAGCAGCTTTTAACACAAGCTTTTCTAGTGTCATGTCAAGTCAAATATGATGGTTAAGTTGAAGGTATTTTTTTGATTTTTTCAAAATAAAAAAAAGTAAGCATAGCCGTAGCTACGTGAGTCTTTTTTTTATGAAGAAAAAACGAAAAAGAACAAAACTTGGGGCGTCATATTTGGCTTGACATGACACTAGCTCTTTTCTGGGCAATGATTTTAAAATTCCGGGCAGTGATTCATGTGTTTTTCCCATAAATATACAGTTAAGTTTTTACTCAATTCAGGCCATTAAACCAGATCAAACTTATGACAATAAACACAAGGCTCACAACAGAACTTACACGGTGTGTTTTCCGCAAATGGCTGCCTTGTTCTTTTTTACCTGTCAACAGGCCTCCGGATATGATTGATATCAAAACCACAAGACCTGAAAAACCGGTTAACGCCATACCTGTTAGCTGTAAATTTTTATCTTGCAGTAAATTCACCATTTCAAGCACAACAAACACAACCGCCGCAAGTGATAAAAGCTTATGCAGGTTTGCCAATACGAAAGGGTAGGGATGGCCTTTCTTATGCAGTATTAACCCTGTAATAATTGATAGCAAAAAAGCCGCTGTTGCATAAATGATGTATTTACTTATCAATATCATCAGACAATGGTTTATAATTTGGTGAATTTGCTGTAATATGTCCGGCCAAAGCTATCTCCGGCCTCAATGAAATATATACCGGATGGCAATTCAGAAACCGGCACCTGATTAATTTCCGGTTGCTTAGCTTGCATGATACAATGGCCGGTGATGTTGTATATGCGATAATGATCTATACCTTCCAACTCAATAAACAATATGTCTTTGACAGGGTTCGGGTAAATTGACAATGCGTTTTTTGTGTGTATCTCACTGTTACCGGGGCATTGAAATGCCCGTACTTCACCTGCACGGGTATTGTCTCCTTTGTATGTCGGGTATGCTTTGTCAGGATCATATGGCTGTTCATCAAAATCAAACACATTGATGTAAGTAGAATCTTCCTCACTCATATCCTGGTCATAGCTCAGCACAACCAGCTCAGGGTATTCATCACCATCTGTATCACCCACATTAATGCCATTTACAAAGGTGAAACCCGGCACCATTTTGGGAAAACCGCTTAATTCTGTGAATGTGACGTCAGTATCGGCATTTTCCATGTGATAGGCATGTACAAAACCCAGTCCCGTTTCAGTTTTCAAGTTGCTGCCTGTGAAAACATAGTATCCATCCTGGTTGCTGCATTCTATAGCGGTAATAAAACCTTCCAGGCCGTCGAAACGTTCAAAAAAGCCGTTTTGGCTGCCGTTATCATAATATATTGCCGGATAATTGCCTTCCCCGTTAGCCCCTGGCTGACCATTCAAAAGAAAATCAATATTACAATAGCTGCCAATGCATGTTGGTGCTCCGTATGTCCAGTTGCTGTCAGCAGTTAATACCGGATAATCACCCAGCATATTACCACTGGTATCCATACAGTAAAAGCCTGGCAGATCCCCGTGTTTTGCCCCTGCAATAAAGTTATCTGTTGCTGAAAATAACTTGCTTTCTGATTCGGAGTGTACAAGCAGGGGAGACTGATAAGAATATTTCACACTGTCTCTTTCAACGGGAAACCCGTTTTTCTGGCTGCCATCAATATTGAATGCGTATAAACCGGTGGTTGAACACATTATTATATCTGCTCCGCCAGATGTGCCGGAATTCCCTTCAAAATATCCGGCAGTTGGTGTTACTGCAGGAATCCCGTCCATTTCCTGCGGCCAGTTTTCAGAAAATGAAGTCCCGTCAGGGTTTAACACATGCAATTTCCCCGGAAGATCATTGCCAACGCGTTCTGCTGTCAAAATTTGCATAATTCCGTCGCCGTTGATATCTGCCAGGGCCGGGGCGCAAGTCATCCAGTGGTCATTGAAATTTACAGGCCATCCTTCAAGAACATTGCCTTCATGGTCAAAAACGTAAACCCTTCCGTTGGCAGGGGAACCACCTGTATTCAAAACAATTTCGATTTCTCCGTCTCCGTTTATATCAGCAGCGGATGGCGGATATATGGCTGTCCCTTCTACATAATGGCTCCATAAAATATCCCCTTCTCCGCTAAGTACATATATGGAATCATTGATACCCGTAATGATTTCATCTTTACCGTCATGGTTTATATCTTCAAGACACACCCCGCGAAAATTTTTAAATGATTGGTTTGGAACAAAAGCTTTGGGCCATGGGACAGGTTGCTTACTTTTATTTTTTGTGCCGGGAAAATGAAAATGCGGATGCTCTGTTGTGAATATTTTCCCCGATTTATCAACATGTGCTTGCTTTACCTGTGCATCTGTAACAAGGTAAAAACTGAATAGTGTAATAATCCCTGATATTAGATATTTCATGCCATTTATTTTTTAGTTACTAATGAGTCATAAAGGTTTCTGTAAATAACGGTTAAAAACGGTTGGTTATGATGCTCCCGAAATTAGAGGGGTTAGGTGTTAGGTTATGTTGAAGATTTCTCATAACCTAACACCTAAACCCTAAACCCTATTAATATTAACCAATTTTAACTGATTAGTTACATTTTTTATATTCAGGCATAAAAATAAAAAAAATCATAGCCACTGACAATTTATGTTTATGTTTTGTTGCCATCAAGCTGCCGGATGTGTATTATTTCTATCCGCCCCGGATTATGGATGATTGATTGATCCCGAAGGATAGCACCTTCACGTAACTTCTTGAAAAAATATCATGCTGATACAGTCATTTTTTAGAACTTTGTAAAAAATGCAATATGGAAGAAAAACAACATATCATTGAATTTGTAAAAGCCTCCAAGGAAATGGTAGAGCTTATAGAATCTGCACCCGGAATGAATCCGGAGGACTTTGTGTTAACATGTCAGCAAAAATTACCATTGCTATATGCCATGGCAAGTAAACTCCCACATCTTGAAAATGAACTCCAGGATGATATAGAGAATTATGTTACCCCAGAGCATTACGGATTTGTAAAAGACAGCCTGAAAGAAAAACTGGGTGATTTTGATACAACCATTCACCTTGAGGATAATTTTCTTATGAACACCGAAGACTATTTTCATGTGGAATTGTCAGAGCTGTTTGCCGATATTTATCAGGATATTGGTAATTTTATGGCACAATACCGTGATGGTGATGACCAGGTACGCAATGATGCTGTGTGGGAATGTAAATACAATTTTGAGCACCACTGGGGATTAAGGACACTGGTTCTTGCTGAACACCTTCACAGGTTGATCGTCAGTGAAGATTTTAATGAAAAAAACAAACATGGATAAATTCAAAATTGAAGAAATAGACAAGCACAAAATACGGCATTTGCCCCAGATAACATTTAACGGGGAAATTGTGGTTGTCAGTAATAAGGCGGATGAAGAAGAGGCCGTTGAACATCTTTCCGCTTGTGATGTTATTGGCTTTGATACAGAAACAAAGCCTTCTTTTAAAAAAGGAAGATCCAATCAGAATAAGGTAGCTTTGTTGCAGTTATCATCAGATGATAAAGCCTTCCTGTTTCACATGAACATAATGCCTTTGCCGGAGGGTATTATTCAGTTGTTGTCATCGGAAACCCCGTTAAAAGCCGGTGCTGCTGTCCATGATGACATTAAAGCCCTGCAGGCAATGTACAATTTCCAGGCTGGCGGTTTTGTGGATATCCAGAACATGTCAGAAGAAGCGGGATTAAAGGTTAAAAGCCTTAGAAAACTAACCGCCATGCTTTTTCACATGCGTTTATCAAAATCCCAGAGGTTGACAAACTGGGAATCAAAACGCTTAACAAAGCCACAGATAATATATGCAGCAACAGATGCCTGGATAAGTTTGAAAATTTACAATGCTTTAAAATCAGTATTATGAGATCAGTAGATGTTAATTACCGTGTTTTGTATGCAGATACCGATGCCATGGGTATTGTATATTATGCCAATTATTTGCGTTTTTATGAGATAGGAAGGGATGCATACTTGCGGGCAATAAATATGTCAGGAGAAGATTTGAAGAAGGATGGCGTAATATTTCCTGCTATTTCGGTTAATATGCGGTATTTGATACCGGCTGAACTGAACGATGAAATCATCATCAAAACACGTATAATTGAGATTCCGCAGGTACGCCTTTTATTCAGGCAATCTGTACATCACCATAAAAAAGGCATGTTAAATGAAGCGGATATAACCCTTGCTACAGTAGATGCAAGCACCATGCGTCCCAGGCGATGTCCCGTGAAATTACAAAAAGCGGTCGATCCTACGCTTGGCTGACTTACAATTCATTGATTATTCAGGTAAAAACAGGTAAAACAGAAGCGAAAATTATAATTGTTTATAACTTTCCGTGCATGTTGTAATGTGCTGATAATAAAGAGATAGCAAATGCTTTAATTGCCTGTATTTGTTTGTATGTTGATTAAATAAGCATCCATATTTGTTTATAACATTAAAAATTCTTTAATTTTGCTAACTTAAACCAAAACATCTTTTTGTATGTTTACAAAAAAAGATATTGCTTTCCTGAAAGAAAAAGGAATAAATCCTGAACGCCTGGAGGAGCAAATCCGGGAAATAAAAGCAGGAAAAAAGTATCTGGATGTTGACCGTCCCGCTACTTCAGAAGATGGAATCTATGTTGCTTCAAAAGAGGAGGTTGAGGAGTTTATCAACCTCTATGAGGAAAAACAACCGCATTTAAAAGTAACCAAATTTGTCCCTGCCTCAGGCGCTGCCACGCGAATGTTTAAAAGGCTGGCACACCTGCGGGACCATTATAAAGGCAACATGGATGAATTTATCGAAGTCAGTTCAGAAAAAGATTTTTACAGCCTGAAGCATACCTTTGAAAACCTCAATAAATTTGCTTTTTATCCGGAGTTATTTAAGCGGTTTTTCCGGCGCGGCCAAAACCTCGAGCGTATTCTGCGAAAAAATGAATATAACAAGGTTGCAAGGATGATTTTAAGTAAGCGTGGCCTTAATTACCGGAACATTCCCAAGGCACTCGTATTGTTCCATAAATATCCCGGTCATGTCCGCACCGCTTTTGAGGAGCATCTTGTGGAAGGAAAAATATACTGCCGTTCAAAAGACAATGAAGTAAACATTCACCTTACAATCCGCAATAAATTCAGGCCTTTGTTTGAAAAACGGTTTAATTATGCAAGGAAACATTTTCTGGATGATAAGGAAGTGAAATTCAACCTTGAGTTTTCTGAACAATCAGAATCAACCAGCAGCATAGCTTTGACAGAAAAAAACAAACTGTTACGCGACAAAGACAAAAACCTTGTTCTTCGTCCCGGTGGTCATGGTGCCCTGATCTATAACCTGAACAGCATCGATTCGGATATGATTTTTATCAAAAACATTGATAATGTTGCGCCGGATACCATCAAGCATGAAACTGTAAGGTACAAAAAATTCCTTGGGGGTGTATTGTATTCATATCAGGACAGGATTTTCGAAATACTGAAACGACTCAATAAATCTCCATTGCCGGAAGGCAAAGAATGGAAGGAAATATGTGATTTTGTTGAAAACGAATTGCATTTTACATGTAAAGAAAAAGATAAAGCCAGGGCTGTTGCTGAAATGAAATTTTACCTGAACAGGCCGATCCGCGTTTGTGGTATGGTACCGAATGCAAGTGAGCCGGGAGGTGGACCGTTTTGGTGCAATGAAAAGGATGGAAGCCAGTCCCTGCAAATTGTCGAAAAAGACCAGATTGACATCGAAAATGACAAAAACCTTGAAATGTTTGAGTCATCAACCCATTTTAACCCCGTGGATATTGTGTGCAGTACCAAAGATTACAATGGTAATAAATTTAACCTGCTCAACTACCGTGATGAAGATTCAGGTATGGTGGTGGAAAAAACCGAATTGGGGCAGCCAATCAAATCTTATGAAATGCCCGGGTTATGGAACGGTGGTATGAGCAAATGGATTACCATTTTTGCGGAAGTGCCTTCTATAACATTCAACCCGGTTAAAGAACTTAATGATTTGCTGAGAATGGAACATCAGACTGCTAAGTAGTGCGTGTCTATAAAGTCGGACATTTATCTATAATTGAATAATGAAATAACAAATCTCAAATACATTTCAATTTTCAAAATTGCAATGACCTAAATATGCCGAGTGCGCCGTATTGAGCCCAGTCGAAATGCAGCCAAAATTATATAATTAACAAAATGGCAAATTCAAAACCAGTGTATGATTTAGAA
>JBNJGX010000144.1:0-6575 GCA_051748025.1 Bacteroidota bacterium | reverse complement strand
CCGGTGTCCGGAAAAGTCAAAAAAATTGACAATATGATGGACGCTGCAGGTTTTAAAAAACCATGTATTATCATTGATGCAGATGGCGATGAATGGGAAGAAGGCATTGATACAAGCAAAGATATCATAAATGACATTAGTACCACCGCTGATGAAATTCGCAATAAAATTGCTGATGCCGGAATTGTAGGATTGGGTGGTGCCACATTTCCCACCCATGTAAAATTGTCAATACCAGATGGAAAATCCATTGACCATGTCATTATTAACGGGGCGGAATGTGAACCCTATCTCACATCTGACCACAGGGTTATGCTGGAAAAGGCACATCAGATAATGGTCGGCACCAAACTGCTGATGAAATCCACAGATGTCAGTAAAGCCACTATAGGCATCGAAAATAATAAACCCGATGCCATAGAATTTCTTACCGATATAGCAAAAGATTATGACGGCATCGAAGTACAGACCCTGAAAGTTATGTATCCGCAGGGTGGTGAAAAACAACTCATCAAAGCCCTGCTCAACAGGGAAGTACCATCAGGCGGGCTGCCCCTTGATATTGGATGTGTTGTGCAAAATGTAGGCACTGTCGTTGCCGTATATGAAGCCGTACAAAAAAACAAACCATTGGTTGAACGGGTGGTTTGTGTTACCGGCAAATCTGTAAAACAGCCTTGTAACCTCCTTGCCAGGGTAGGCACTCCGGTTTCAGAACTGATAGAAGAAGCCGGTGGATTGCCCGCGGATACAGGAAAAGTGGTTAGCGGCGGTCCTATGATGGGCAAGGCAGTCAGCACAACCGGCATCCCTGTTACAAAAGGAACCAGCGGTATTACCATTTTCAATAAAAAAGAAGCCAGACGCAGCACGCCACTAAATTGCATTCGTTGTGCCCGTTGTGTTTCTGCTTGTCCCGCAGGGCTTGAGCCATATAACCTCAAAAACGCTTCAGAAGTTGAAAACTGGGAAATGCTCGAAAATGAACACGTTATGGATTGTATTGAGTGTGGATCATGCAGTTACACGTGCCCTGCCAATGTTCCCCTGCTTGACTACATTCGTCTGGGAAAATCAACCGTAAGTCAAATCATGAGATCAAGAAAAAAATAGACACATGAATACAAACAAATTAATCGTATCGCAATCACCACATATCAGTGAAAAGGACTCTGTACAAAAGATCATGTACACGGTTATCATTGCTTTGATACCTGCATTTTTGGTGTCTGTATATTTCTTTGGCTTTGATGCCATACGGGTTCAGGCCATTGCCATTGCTGCCTGTATTTTATTTGAATGGGCCATGCAAAAATTTCTCATCAAAGGCAATAACACCATCCCTGATGGATCTGCCATCCTTACAGGTATTTTGCTGGCATTCAACCTGCCCTCAAACCTGCCCTGGTGGATCATTGTTATCGGCGCACTCGTGGCCATTGGCATTGGAAAAATGTCTTTCGGCGGCCTTGGTAAAAACCCGTTTAACCCTGCACTTGTGGGACGTGTATTTTTGCTGATATCTTTCCCCGTGCAGATGACAAGCTGGCCAAAAGTACAGGTGCTTAACTTTGCTATGACCGATGCTGAAACCGGCGCAACACCACTTGCTATCATGAAAGAAGGCCTGGATAACGGTGAGCCGGCCAGCCAAATCATAAACAGCATGCCCACATCCTATGCCAATTGGCTTACAGGCGAAATGGGAGGTTCCCTCGGTGAAATATCTGCCATAGCATTGGTCGTGGGAGGTCTTTATATGTTATGGAAAAAAGTTATTCCGTATCAGATACCACTCTCCGTATTGGGAAGTATTGCTTTGTTCACTGGTATCCTGCACCTGATTGATCCACAAAGTTTTGCTGACCCTGCTTTTCATCTGCTTACCGGCGGAGTAATGCTGGGTGCCATTTATATGGCAACCGATATGGTTACCTCTCCCATGGTTCCGAAAGGCATGTGGATATATGGCATTGGCATTGGGGTGATTACAGTACTTATCAGGGTTTGGGGTGCATATCCCGAAGGGGTTTCTTTTGCCATCCTGATAATGAATGCTTTTGTCCCGCTCATCAACAGAGGCATGAAACCAAAGTTATTCGGAGAAAGAAAGGAAGAAAAATAGAAAAGTGCATAATACACAAATAACAGATTATTATGGCGAAAAAAGAATCAACATTATTGAACATGGTCCTGACACTGTTTCTGGTAACAGCAGCAGCAGGGCTGGCACTTGCTATGGTTTATAATGCCACTTATGAACCAATACAGGAGGCCAAACAAAAAAATCTGGAAGAAGCCTTAAGCCGGGTGTTACCCGAATTTGATAAAATTGAACCTAAAACCGGCATTGAGGTTACACCGGAAGATGGCGAAGACCCACTGACTTTTTTTAAGGCCTATAAGAATGACGAACACGTCGGTACCGCTGTTAAAGCTTATACAGATAAAGGGTTTAGCGGCAGGTTCTGGATAATGGTGGGATTTCTGCCCGATGGTACCATCAGTAACACCGCTGTATTGGAACATAAGGAGACCCCCGGGTTGGGTGATAAAATGGAAGCTGACAAAGGTGATTTCCCTGAACAATTTAAAGGGAAAAAACCTAAAAATTTCACACTCACAGTTTCCAAAGATGGCGGAGATGTGGATGCCATTACAGCAGCAACCATCACATCCAGGGCATTTTGTGATGCTGCAGATCGCGCATACAAAGCTTTTGAAAATGAAAAAAACGGAGGAACTGAATAATGGAAAAATGGAAAATTTTCTCAAAAGGATTCATTAAAGACAACCCTGTATTTGTGCTCCTCTTAGGGTTATGTCCTGTGCTGGGAGTGACAACATCGGCCATCAACGGGCTTGGAATGGGGCTGGCCACCACCTTTGTTTTGTTTATGTCAAACACTGTGGTTTCACTTGTCAAATCATTAATCCCCGCCAAGGTACGTATTCCGTGCTTTATCGTTGTCATTGCATCATTTGTAACCATTGTTGATCTTGTGATGAACGCATATCTGCCGGCATTGCATGCACAACTGGGTTTATTTATTCCCTTGATTGTTGTTAACTGTCTGGTTATGGGGCGTGCTGAGGCTTTTGCATCTAAAAATTCATTGGGTGATTCTATGCTTGATGGATTGGGCATGGGACTTGGCTTTGCTTTTGCCCTCACTTTACTGGGTGCTGTCAGGGAAATCCTCGGCAGCTTGTCAATTTTCAATATTCCAATTGCTCAGGCAGACGGAATGCTTGTATTTGTGCTGGCCCCTGGTGCTTTCCTTGGCCTAGCATACTTGATTGCAATAATGCGTAGAATAACTAAGAACTAAAATTTAAAAATATATTGCCATGGAATATATAATGATCATTATCGCCGCAATTTTTGTTAACAACATTGTCCTTGCACAATTTCTGGGCATATGCCCGTTTGTGGGTGTGTCATCAAAGGTAAAAACAGCCACCGGCATGAGTGGTGCTGTGCTCTTTGTTATGTTTATTGCCACTGTTATCACATGGTTGATCCAAAAATATATCCTTATACCGTACGGGATCGAATATATGCAAACCATCGCTTTTATTCTGGTTATTTCATCGCTCGTACAAATGGTGGAAATCATACTAAAGAAAATCAGCCCTTCACTTTTTCAGGCACTTGGTGTATTCCTGCCATTGATTACAACAAACTGTGCCATTTTGGGGGTAACATTGCTGACAATACAAAATGATTTCAACCTGTTAGAGGCTGTTTTCTTTGCCATTGGTAATGCAGCCGGTTTTGCCCTGGCACTTATCCTTTTTGCCGGGCTGCGTGAGCACCTTGAACTGCTTAGCTTACCCAAAGGCATGCGCGGGGTGCCGGCAGCTATGGTGGTAGCTGGTATTTTATCCCTTGCATTTATGGGATTTGCCGGGCTGGTGTAAAACACTTGTTTTATTTTTTTTGAATTAATCGATTACTTTTTTGAAGGAAAATATAATTCAAACAAAGCTTTTTGCAGTTTATCATAAGCCTTGGATGTTCTAAGTGCATGAATTACAGAGTCCTGTTCTGTTTTTATTTTTTGATTTAATGCGGCAAGTCTTGTTTTATAAACATTTAAGGCAGCAGTATCCGATTTGTATTTATTTAATATGGATTTTGAAAACCCTATATTTTCACGGTATGCCTGTGTTATCAACTCAATTTCTTCATTATTCAATGAATCGTCTGCTGCAGCCTCTGCTTGTATTTCAAGCAGTGTTTTTTGCCTGTAATGCATCTTTTTTGCATCCCGTTCGGGAGAAGTGCCACATGAAATACACAGCCCCACAAGAAGCGGTAAAATATAAATTATTTTCATTTTATGATCAATCATCATACTAAAATACAAAAATTACTTAAACCCCCAAGCCGGAATTTTTCGGGAAACAGCAGAATGACTGTTAGCGGGATTAAAATTTGTACTGTTTATAATGTTAAGTTCTGTCTGATAAAACATCTTGCCTCAGAGCAATGAAAAAAATACAAAAAAAAGAGGCTGTTCAAAAACACAACCTCTTTTTAATTATTAAGATATTTCTCTGATAAATTATTTTATCAGGTTGATTTTTTGTGTTTTTGTACCATTGGTACCGGTAACACGTAACATGTATGTACCGGTGGGCTGGTTACTCAGATTAAGTTTTACGTTTTGTTCAACATTTTCATCAGAATAAACACGTTGGCCCATCATGTTAAATACTTCAATGTCGTTACCTTCAACATTGTCAATTTTTACAATGCCTGTTGAGGGATTGGGATAAACACTGAGGTTTTCAGTATTTATTTCGTTAACGGCATTTTCATCAGGGGTATAATTCAGGCGAAGAGCAAGTCCTCCTTTATTCCAGTTACTGAAAGACACCCATGTATTTGCATTACTACCTGCCACCATGTACCATGATGTGCCCCAAAAACTTGTGGGGACAGAAGGATCTACCCCTATACTCAAGTCATTTTCGTCATCATTATAATAAAATTCAATGGCAACCCTCACATTTTTTGCTCCATCTTCCAATAATACATCAACTGCTTCCGGAAACTCAAGTTCAAGCCATCCGCCAATATCTTCACTTGTGATGTTTGTTAATGGAGAAGTAATTATATCAACCCATTCTTCCATATCTTCATCAAACTCCATTAAATGACCTACTACGCTTGTGCCTTCTGAAGTATTTGGACCAATAAAAGCGCTCATAGAATGTACTTGAGCTTCATAAAGATAAATGTAATTAACAGCCATCATTTCACCATCATTGTGCCCATTTGAAAATGTTCCGGGGCTAACATAGGTAGTAATGTCATCAAGGTCACGGGCAAAAGTAGAATCTGTTACTATGAAATGAGTGGTATCAGCATTATTCTCCATATTTTCATCATCAGTGATATCAAGGTTATATAAAACTGTATATGTGCCCAGTTCAGGATCATTTAATGTGAATTCAGGAGAAGTAAGATCAAGTGTGTCTTTTTCTGTTAAGGAAAGCGTTGGGCCGGTCATTGATTCATTATATATTTCATTTTCACCTGGATCTAAAACTGTTATGTTCAAAACAGGATCAGTATCGAGAGATCCATTGTTTTCCACAATAACATTCCAAATCATGGCAGCCATATCACTTGAAAACTGATCCTTTGGTATCATGCCATAATGTGAAGAAGAGTGGAAATAATCTTCATTTCCTGGTTCAGTATAATCGACATATTCAAAAAAGTTCATGCGAGCATCCACAAGTCTCATGTCAATTTCCGGATTATCAATAATTTTAAGATCGTCAACTTGCCAACCATAGCCACCGGAATATTCAGGTCCGTTTGCTGTTTCGTCAGGAGCCTGCCAGCGAAGACGAAAGGAAACATTGGATTCATTCCCAAGTTGGGGTAAGATTTTAAAGAAATCATCATCTGCATACTCATTTGCAGCCAAATCGGTATTTACTTGAATGTTTTCTGACCATGTATCACCTCCATCAGTACTGATATCTATAAAACATTGGTCGGCATTGAAAGCCTTGTAGTTTTGGGTAAACATCAGTTTAGGATTGTTAACAGTTGACAAGTCAATACTGTCAAACTGTATATATGCATCTACATTTTCATAGATACCACTGAGAAGGTAAGTAATACCATCAATATAGGCAAAATTACCACCGGATTCTGAATATTCCCCTACATCTGTTCCACCCATATAAACCCACATTGGGGAGGCTTCAAATCCGTCAGGTAAATCTTCCCAATTAAAATCCTCTCCGTTTACCAGGGTTACATCTGAGTCTGTAGTGTCACTAACTATCCAGTTTCTTGAACCTTCATGGTTCCCGATTGAGTACTGCGGTTCAGCTTCGTCAAATGTTACTTCCCAAACAGCCTCTTGTTTGCTGGAAACCTGAGAAACCTTGTTGGTTTGTTTTTTGTCTTTTGCCGGTGCATATGTCCCTGTTACCTGTGCAAAGGTGAAGGAAGCAAGCACTACAAAAGCAGTTAATAAAGTAAATCTTTTCATAATTTCAAATTTTAGTTTAACGTTTAAGTATTTTTACAATTTGGTACAAAT
>JBNJGX010000143.1:0-6581 GCA_051748025.1 Bacteroidota bacterium | reverse complement strand
TTGCCTTTTGCCGGGGGTGCCCAGATATATAAGCCTTCTTCGGCCCTTGTAACAGCCACGTAAAATTTATTCAGCATATCCACATGCTGGTTGAATTCCTCTTCCTTGTATTCATCAACAAAATGGCTTTTTTCGAGATCAGAACTGGCATTGACCATCACCAGCGGTATCTCATCAAAAGGACTATGTTCCGGCTCCACCCAGAGGCGGGGTGTTTTACCCGGTGTTTTAAGGCGCCAATCTGTGAAAGGCATAAACACAAAACGGAACTCCAGCCCTTTGGCTTTGTGAACAGTGCTCACAACAATGGATCCTGCAGAATCAGGCATTTCCAGTTTTGGCCCTTTTTTATCAAACCACTGTAAAAAGGAAGCAATTTCAACCGGGTTGTTTTGCGAATATTGCAAAATTTGATCCTGAAAAGCATTCAGATAGGCATAGGCTTCCTGGTGTTTGTGCAAATCAAACCACTGAATGATATTTTCCGTTAAATCATACAGAGGCCAGCCCGCAAGCTTGTTTTTTAATGATACAAATGCCGTTGGCAAATCTTGTTTCATAGCATCAGCCACAGCCTTATCGCCGGATTGCTCAGGCCTGGGCTTATAGTCTTTGTTCTGTAAAACTTCGGTTTGATAGGTATAAACAAGTTGTGTCAGGGCAATATGGTTATCAGGTTGATCAATCCAGGCAAGGGCGGAAAGTATAACTTGTACCAGGTTGTTTTCTTTTAACAAAAGGCTTGCAGCCGATACAACGGGAAAACCATAACCAGAGTTTTTATCCTCTTCCATTATCCGCATGGCTATTTGTCCCGCTTCGGTGTTTTTATTTACAAGGACAGCCATATCCCCTGGCGAATAACCTTTATCCATCAGGGTTGTCATTTCCTGCACCATTTCATCCATGGCTTTTTCCTTCCAGTTCTCATCATTATCACCATCTCCATCCGGAAAACGGATTTTTACGTGGCCAAATGGACTATTTGTTTTATTGGGTGTCTGAATATACTGATCGTACAGCGCTGTCAAATCAAATTCCGGCTGATTATCGTTATTGAGCTTTGAATCAATATGTTGCTGAAATACCGGTATCAAAGCATCCATCAGGTGATTATTAAAACGCACAATATCCCGCCGGCTACGATAATTGTACTTCAGGCTTTTTTGATTCCCATGGGGAAATTGCTGCTCAACTTCATGACTCAGCATATTCCAGTCGCCATTGCGCCACCTGTAAATTGATTGTTTTACGTCTCCCACTATCAAAGTTTCTCCGCCACTGCCAAGGCTTTCCTCAAGCAAAGGTTTCAGGATATCCCATTGCATCCGTGATGTATCCTGAAATTCATCAAGTAAATAATGTTTATATTGGGTGCCAATCTTTTCATACACCCACAAAGCATTATCAAGACTGACAATATCGTGCAGGAGTTGAGCCATCTGAAAAGGGAAATAAATTTGCCTTTCACTGCAAATTTTACGAAGCTCATGATTTATATCCAGCAATACCCCAAAACTGTTGATGTTGGATGCAATGGCGACGGCCGTATAAAAATCTTTTTCATTATTTTCGATGTATGTCACAATGTGTTGAAGCAGGGGATGAAGCTTTTCTTCCACAAACTGTCGCAGGTCAGCACGGCTCTGATTTGATTGTGTCAAAAATTTCAGGGGATCATCAGTAGCTTCTGCTGCTCTTTTTGTAATACCTTTTTTAAAACCTTCTTTTTGCAATCTTAACAGAAAGCCTGCCGGCCCATTCATAGTATTAGAAAAATCACTGATACTGAACGCAGACCCATCAATCAGTTCCCGGGCTTTTTTTCCTGTTTGTTGTGCTTCAGCTTCATGTTTTTTGATGATGCCATATATTTTATCACGGTATTTCTCCAGTTTCCCCTTATCCTGGCTTAGATTTCCAAGCATCTGTTCCCTGGCAAGGAAAGTTTCACTGGTAATGGCTTTGGATTCATTTGAAAGTTCCCACCGGATATTCCAGTTTTTTTCATCTTCAATTTTGCTTTTGGCATAGGCCATAAGCCATCTTCCAAGGGGTGTGCTGACATCAAAATTTATCAGCAGTTCATCCAGCGCTTCTTCACGGTTTACAACATCATCAAGGCTGATTTCACTGTCAGGCCTGATATTGACTTCATACATGAATGATGACAATATGCGGTTGAAAAAACGGTCTATGGTGCTGACGGAAAAACGGGAATAATCATGCAGGATTTTTTTTAAAGCGATGCCGGCATTGCGTGTGATGTCATGGTCCGACATTTGGGTTTTATCCTTCAATGTGGTAAAATAGCCTTCTGCATGATCGCCACTGGAAAGCAAGCTTAATACTTTAATCACACGGGATTTTAATTCAGCGGCTGCTTTGTTGGTAAAAGTGGCTGCCAGGATATTATTGTATGCTTCGGGATGACGGAGTAAAACAGCGATATACTCAACTGCCAGGGTGTAAGTTTTTCCTGAGCCTGCTGATGCTTTGTAAACCGTCAGTCCCATTAATACTCTATATCAAAACTTGTTGTCTCACATTCAGTGATGCTCACCTGTTCCTGAACTTCGGCCGGTTCGGTGCCTGTAGTAAAACAACGGATATCATGGGTGCCGGATGATAATTCATGCTCCCCGGTTTCAAAACCTTCGAGGGTGAATATATGGCTGCCATCCAGCCGTACTTCACTTTCTCGTGAATCATTATTATACACCTCAAGTGTTCCGGTGTTGTTGCGTTCACAATCAGGGGTGGTGCTGCATGCACTGCCACCTGCGATCAGGGCAATCAAAAAAATGCCCCCTAGTACTTTCATCAATATATGTGTCATTGTTAAATCAGATTTCATTTCAAATTTACAAATTATTTAACAAACCAATGCATGATTATGTTATTTTTCGAACTCAGGCCTTTTTTTTTTGATTTTGCTTTTTTAAGGACAGCAGGTTATCCTGATTGCCATCTGCTTGCTATCCATGGCTTTTGCCAGACAAAGGCAGTGATAAACCTGACAGTCAGGATATGTTGCGTTAAAAAGCATAATGATAGCGAGTTAAGTAAATGATAAGCTACTGTGATTTTACAGTTTTGTTTACAAAAAAAAAAATTGCATTTCTAAAATTATATTATTTATATTTGTATCAAATATTTTTTGTGATCAATGGTCAAAGAATGTTATAATATTTTCCACAAAAAGAATAACCTTAAAATTAAATTATTATGAAAAAACTTCAATTACTTGCTTTATCCCTGCTGGTATGTGTTTTTACCCTTAATGCCCAGGATATTTCGTTTTCATTTACGGCAAACCACACATGTGAGTATGCCCCATTAGACAGTGTTTTGGTGGAAAACCTGACACAAGGCGGTGATACGGTTTTATATTGGAATGATACGGTATTAAACCTGGTGTTAACCGGTGTTGAAATGCAAACCGCTATGGAAAATGATTTTCACGTGTCACAAAATTATCCCAATCCATTTTCATCACAAACAAAGATTGATGTGTTTGTTCCCGAACAGGATGATTTTACCATCAACGTTTATGATGTAACGGGCAGGCGTGTTACCACTTATGAAAACAGCCTGGAAAAAGGGATGCATAATTTTACCTTCAATGCAGGAAACAGTAGCAATTATATCTTGACGGTAAATTCTACGAAATATGTACAAAAAATATTGATGATACGTGTTGGCGCTGATGATAATCCAGCCGAAAACCTTACATACAACGGCATTATACCCGAAGAAAAATCAATGCTGAAATCCACAAGGTCATATTTTGCTTATGAACTTGGTGATGAATTGAAATTCACAGGGTTTGTTGACGGGGATTTTGAAGATATTAATGATACGCCATCATCGGATGAGGATTATGTATTTGATATCAATAACACAGTACCTGAACAACCCGGTGCAATTACGGGAATTACCGCTGTATGCGAAGAAGCCACCGGTGAAAATTACAGTATCTCTGCAGTGGAAGGTGCAACGACTTATACCTGGACAGTGCCTTCGGGTGCAAACATCACAGGTGGACAAGGAACGACAAGTATAACCGTGGATTTTGGTACCAGCTCAGGGGATGTTTGCGTGACAGCGGATAATGCTTGTGGTGCAGGTACAGCTTCCTGTGAAACCATTACGGTTAGTGATCCTGTGGTTACCATCAGCGGTGACACGGAAATTTGTGACGGTGAATCTACAACACTGACAGCAGGCGGCGGCACCTCTTACGAGTGGAGTACCGGTTCAACCAGTGCTTCAATTGATGTGTCAGATGCTGATACGTATACTGTTACCGTTACCGATGAGAATGGTTGTACAGGCATTGATGATGTAACTGTAACGGTCAATTCTAATCCAACAGCAGATGCCGGCAGTGATGAAACAATATGCTCAGGTGGCAGTGTTGAAATCGGCGGTTCACCTACAGCCAGTGGTGGTAGTGGCAGTGGATACAGTTTTGCATGGAGTCCGTCCACAGGGTTAAGCAGTACTTCTGTTGCTAACCCAACAGCTAATCCTGGTTCTACAGAAACTTATACCGTAACTGTTACCGACGGCACTGGTTGTACTGCTACTGATGTTGTAACTGTTACTGTGGAGGATAATCCAATAGTTAATGCAGGTGATGATGAAACAATATGCTCAGGTGGCAGTGTTGAAATCGGCGGTTCACCTACAGCCAGTGGTGGTAGTGGTAGTGGATACAGTTTTGCATGGAGTCCGGCCACAGGGTTAAGCAGCACTTCTGTTTCTAACCCAACAGCTAATCCTGGTTCTACAGAAACTTATACCGTAACCGTTACCGACGGCAGTGGTTGTACTGCTTCTGATGTTGTAACTGTTACCGTAGGGGATAGTCCAGTAGTTAATGCAGGTGATGATGAAGCAATATGTGAGGGTGGCAGTGTTGAAATCGGCGGTTCACCAACAGCCAGTGGCGGTAGTGGAAGTGGATATACCTATAGTTGGGGCCCATCAACAGGATTAAGCAGTACAACAGTTGCCAATCCAACAGCCAGCCCTGCTTCTTCAGAAGATTATGTTGTAACTGTAATTGATGGAAACGGGTGTTCTGGGGCTGATTATATAACGGTAACAGTCAATTCTAATCCCACAGCAGATGCAGGAACTGATGAAATGATAACTGAAGGAGGAAGTGTAGAGATTGGGGGGGCACCGACAGCCAGTGGTGGAACATCGCCTTATGCCTATGAATGGAGTCCCTCAACCGGATTAAGCAGCACAACAGTTGCTAACCCTGAAGCCAGTCCGCTTTCCACAGAAACTTATGCCCTTACCTTAACCGATGATAATGGATGTACAGCTGCTGATAATGTGACGGTAACCGTTACAGAAGGCCCTATTGCTGATGCCGGTACAGATCAAACAATCTGTGTAGGTGGCAGTATAGAGATTGGTGGTTCGCCGACAGCCAGTGGTGGAACATCGCCTTATGCCTATGAATGGAGCCCCTCAACCGGATTAAGCAGCACAACAGATGCCAATCCAACAGCAAGCCCGGCTTCAACAGAAACATATATTGTTACGGTAACCGATGACAATAATTATACAGATTCTGATACCGTAACGGTTACAGTAAGTGAGCCAAATGCTTCCATCTCTTATAATGATCCCGTTTGTGTTGGTGGTGACCTTGATTTGGAAGGTTTACCTTCAGGCATGGCATCATACAATTGGGAGGGACCGGATGGTTTTGCTACTACCGGTGAAAATCCTTCTATTGTGGATGTCACAACAGCTGCCAGTGGTTTGTATCATTTAACGGTAACTGACAGCTATGGGTGTTCAGATGCAACAAGTACAAACATTACAATAAATGATAATCCAACTGCTGATGCCGGAACTGAGGCAACAATTTGTATCGGTGAAAGTGTTGAAATAGGCGGCTCGCCAACAGCCAGTGATGGCAGTGGTGGAGGATATTCTTATGAATGGAGCCCTGCAAGCGGATTAAGCAGCACTGCGGATGCCAATCCGGATGCAACACCGGATACAACGGCAACTTATACCGTTACGGTAACAGATGGCAATGGGTGTACGGCCATGGATACCGTGCAAATAACCGTTAATGACCCCAATGCCCAGGCTACAAGTAACTCTCCGGTTTGTGGAAATGACCAAATTGAATTATATGGTAACCCGGGTGGAATGGTATCGTATGAATGGACAGGTCCTGCATGGTTCACGTGGCAACAACCAAAAATTGGACAGAATCAAACAATAACCAATGCTGGTACCGGAGATGAAGGTTGGTACGAACTTACGGTAGAAGATGATAATGGATGTATAAGTACATCCAGTGTGTATGTTACTGTTATTACTGGTGATCCGGATGCGCCAGCAGAAGCATCGCATACAGTTGGCCCGGATTCCATTGAATGGCATTGGAATGCTGTTGCTACTGCTTCCGGGTATAAATACAATACCACGGATGATTATGGGTCAGCAACAGACATAGGAACAGACACAAGTTTCCTTCAAACAGGGTTAACCTGTGGAACACCATACTCATTGTATGTTTGGGCTTATGATGATTGTGGTGG
>JBNJGX010000142.1:0-6596 GCA_051748025.1 Bacteroidota bacterium | reverse complement strand
AAGTTTCACAAAGTACTGGTATTCAATAAATTTAACTTTGTGTTTTCTTTGTGGCTTTGTGCCTTTGTGGGATAAAATGACTTTTTAGACCGGGCTCATACATTCTGTGAAATCCCTGACTGGCATCAGGGTTACCGGCCTTAGATGGCAGGTATTGCAACCCTTGTTAATTAAATATCATTTATTCTACGAATCAGTAACATTATCGAAAAAATTGCTGAAAAATCATTTGCGATTTACACAACAAAAATATCCCGAAATTTGTGATGTCACAATTTATATTGATAAACGTCCAACATTTGGGACAAACAAATTAAACTTTGCAGGCACAAATAAAATGACTATTTTTGCATAAATATTTGAACCTATGGATTACAATACTCAACGAAAGGAATTAATCCTTCCTGAATACGGAAGACACGTACACAAGATGGTAGATTACCTGAAAACCATTCACGACAGGGACCTCAGAAATCAAATGTCAAAATCCCTGATTGAAATAATGGGCAATATGAATCCCCATTTACGTGATGTGCCTGATTTTAAGCATAAACTATGGGATCATCTTGCCATCATGTCAAATTTTGAACTTGATATAGACTGGCCATATCCTTTGCCTGACAGGAAAGAAAGAGAGAAACCACCCGAAATGCTTATGTATTCAGATGCTGATTTCAGTTATAAGCATTATGGAAAAAACCTCCAGAACATGTTGTATGCCCTCAAAGATTACGATGAGGAAACCCAGGCAATGTTGTTGGAGCAACTGGCCAACCACATGAAACAATCTTATGTGAACTGGAAAAAAGAAAGTGTAAACGACGACGCTATTTTCGATGACATCCAAAAGATCACAGAAAATAAATTGAACATTCCCCGTGAAAAAATCCAACTTTCTGACGTAAAACAACCAAAACCCAAATATAAGCAGCAAAACAAAAACAACAAGAACTATAAAAAGAAAAAGAACAAAAAATATCATCGTAAATAATGGGTAGCTTTAAGGTTGAAGGCGGATACAAACTTTCAGGGGAAATTACCCCGCAGGGAGCCAAAAATGAGGCCCTGCAAGTAATCTGTGCCAGCTTACTTACAGATAAGGAAATTGTAATCCATAATATCCCTGACATCCTGGATGTAAACAATTTAATAAAACTGCTTGACTACCTTGGCGTAAAAATTAAAAAGCTAAAACCCGGCAGTTACAGCTTTAAAGCCGATGGCATTAATCTTGATTTACTCCGCAGTGAAGAATTTTCCGAACGCAGCAAAAAACTCAGGGGATCAATTATGCTGATCGGACCATTGCTGGCAAGGTTTCACAAAGCTTTTATCCCAATGCCGGGGGGTGATAAAATTGGCCGGCGCAGGTTGGATACGCATTTCCTGGGATTTAAAAAACTGGGCGCTAAGCTGGAATACAATTTTAAAGAAAACTATTATTCACTCACTGCCGATTACCTTAAAGGTGCATATATCCATTTGGACGAAGCATCAGTGACGGGCACTGCCAATATTATTATGCTGGCAGTTCTCACAAAAGGGAAAACAAGCATTTACAACGCTGCATGTGAACCCTACATCCAGCAGCTTTGCAAAATGCTCAACAAGATGGGTGCAAAAATTTCCGGGACCGGTTCCAACTTTTTACACATTGAAGGCACAGAACAACTCAACGGGACAGAGCACCATATCCTGCCTGACATGATAGAAATCGGCAGTTTTATTGGCCTCGCCGCCATGACAGGTTCAGATTTAACCATCAAAAACGTCTCGTATGAAAACCTTGGGATCATCCCTGACACATTCCGTAAACTCGGCATATCCCTCGAACATATAAACGATGACATTCACATCCCCGCACAAGAACATTTCGAAGTTGAAACCTTCATTGACGGATCAATATTAACCATCGCTGATGCTGTCTGGCCAGGACTTACTCCGGACTTATTGAGTGTCTTTCTTGTGCTGTCAACCCAGGCTAAAGGCAGCGTTCTGATACATCAAAAAATGTTTGAAAGTCGCTTGTTCTTTGTGGACAACCTCATCTATATGGGGGCACAAATTATTTTATGTGACCCGCACAGGGCACACATTGTGGGCCTCAACAACAAAATAAAACTCCGCGGCACCGTGATGAGCTCACCAGATATCCGCGCCGGTGTTGCACTTCTTATCGCAGCACTATCGGCCGATGGAGAATCCATCATTCATAACATTGAACAAATTGACAGGGGGTATCAAAACATTGACCAACGGCTTCAAAAACTCGGAGCTAAGGTATCTCGTATCAAGTAACCCAATCTAAAATTACGAATATTATGAAAAAACTAAGCTTTTTGTTCTTAACCCTTGCAGCATTTATCCTGGGTTCATCAGCCGCTGCCCAGGATGACAAAAATGACATTGGTATTAACACAGGCCAGTTTGCACCAGAAATTCAACTGCCCAACCCTGATGGAGATACTATTGCATTGAGCAGCCTCAGGGGAAAAGTAGTGTTGATTGATTTCTGGGCGGCATGGTGTGGCCCGTGCAGAAGAGAAAACCCAAACCTCGTAAAAACGTATAAAAAATACAAAGACAAAACATTTACCATGGGTAACGGCTTTGATATATATGCCGTATCCCTTGACAAATCCAGAGACAAATGGGTAAATGCCATTAAACAAGACAACCTCTCATGGCCACAGGTTTCTGACTTGAAATACTGGCACTCTCCATATGTCAAATCATACAAAATCAGAGGCATCCCTTTTAATTTCCTGATTGACGAGGATGGAAGGATCATTGCTAAAAACCTCCGTGGGGAAAAACTAAATAAAACCCTTGAAAAATATGTTATTCAAAACCCTTTGGAAGAACTCACTCAACTTCGCAATAAAATGGAAACATGCCTGAAACGCATGAAAGAAAATACCAATTATTCTGAATACAGCGGAGAAATCAAAAAGATTCAAAAGCAATTTGATAAATTAACAAAAGAAATCTCGGAACTCGAAGAAGCAACACAATAACCCACTTTGCCATTGTTGCATCTAAACCTGTCATCTTGTCGTTTTTTTCGGTTTGGCAGACATTTTGCGAAGCATATGCTGCACAAAAATGATAATAATATGAACAACCATACAAGGGTTTTCTGCGTACTGTAAGGATGATTTTTACCGGGACGGAAGCTTAAAATCCGGTATGCGCAGTAAGAAGGTTAAATGTGACAGATGAAAAAAAAATAAATATATGAAAAAGAACAAAGAGGAAGAAAACAACAAAAACACAAAACAAAAGCCGGAAACAGATAAGAAAGGAACTGACAATAAGGAAACAAATAAATCATCAGAAAAGAAACAAACTGACAAAAAATCTGCATCCGGAAAATCAAAAAAAGAATTGCAGGCATTGCTTGAGGAAAAAGAACAGATCATTGAAGAACTGAATGACAAATTCAATGAAATAAATGAAAAATATATGCGGCTTTCTGCTGAGTTTGACAACTACAGGAAACGCACGCTCAAAGAAAAAATGGACATGACAAAATCTGCCGGTTCTTCTGTGATTCTAAATATATTGCCTGCCATTGATGATTTTGAAAGGGCAATGAACAGCATCGAAGAAACAGATGATGTTGAAGCCGTAAAAAAAGGCATGGAATTGATTTACAATAAACTCACCGCCTTTCTCAAGCAAGAAGGCGTTGAACCAATTGAAGCCGTGGGAAAGGAATTTAACACAGATGAACACGAAGCTATGACCAAAATTCCTGCACCAAGTGAAGATATGAAGGGCAAAGTGGTGGAAGAAGTGCAAAAAGGCTATAAGCTCAATGACCAAATTATCAGACATTCTAAAGTAGTTGTGGGAGAATAATATTTATGGCAAAACGTGATTATTACGACATATTAGGTGTATCAAAAAATGCTTCTCAGGATGAGATTAAAAAAGCATACCGCAAACAGGCATTAAAATATCATCCTGACAAAAACCCGAATGATAAAGAAGCCGAAAGAAAATTTAAAGAAGCTGCCGAAGCATATGAGGTGCTGCGTGACGAGCAAAAACGGCAACGCTACGACCAATTTGGCCACGAAGGTGTTAAAGCAGGTGCCAACGGATATGCCGGTGGCGGCATGAGCTTCGACGATATTTTTAGCCGGTTTGGAGATATCTTTGGAGATATGGGCTTCGGTGGCTTTGGCGATAGTGATTTTGGCGGCGGATTTGGCAGCGATTTTGGCGGTGGCCGGAGAAGAAGGCAAACCGTCAATAAAGGGGCAAATATACGCGTAAAAGTTAAACTTACCCTTGATGAAATTGCCAATGGCACAACCAAAAAACTCAAAATTAAAAAATATGTCAAATGCGATGCGTGTAACGGCACCGGCGAAAAAAACGGCAACTCCAGCTCCACATGCTCTACATGTCACGGCAGTGGTGTAGAAACAAGGGTAACCAATACAATCCTCGGCCAAATGCAACAGCGTACTACATGCCGTACCTGTGGAGGAGCCGGGTCAGTTATTAAAGAAAGATGCCCGGTGTGCAACGGTGAAGGCATTGTAAAAGGTGAAGAAGTTGTGGAAGTTAAAATCCCCGCAGGCATGTCTGAAGGGGTGCAACTCAGCGTATCAGGCAAAGGCAATGCCGCCCGGAGGGGTGGTGTAAACGGCGACCTGCTTGTTGTCATAGAAGAAAAAGAACACCCCGAACTTATCAGGGACGGCAATGACCTGCTTTACAACCTCTTTATCAGCATACCTGATGCCGTGCTCGGAACCACAGCAACCATTCCCACCCTCGATGGAAAAGTCAGGGTGAAAATTGAACCGGGAACACAATCAGGAAAAATACTCCGCCTTAGAAAAAAAGGCATTCATGATGTACAAAGTCACGGCAAAGGCGACCTGCTCGTAAAGGTTAATGTGTACATACCGAAAAACATCCCGAAAGAAGACCGCAAATTGTTTGAAAAACTTCAGGAATCAGAAGCTGTGAAACCAAAGAAACAAGGTAAAGACGGCACCACTGAAGAAAATATCTTTCACAAAATGAAAGGCTTTTTTGCCTGATGTAAAATATTAAACCATAAAAAAACCGCAGGAAAAAAAAGCCCGCGGTTTTTTTTTGGGTGGAAGATGGGACTTGAACCCACGACCTCCGGAACCACAATCCGGCGCTCTAACCAAGCTGAGCTACATCCACCATTTTATGGAGTACAAAGATAAACAAATATGCCGGTTAATTCCAAAACTTTTTCTAAAATTAAATCCACAGACTAAACGGGAATACTATCTTTGTAAAAAATTCTGACTTTGCGGCTCGGAAAATATATCAATAACATCACAGGATTACAGTTTTTTCAACTGTTTCGTTTTGGTATATTATTACTTATCAGCATTGTATTCTCTAAATCCAGACTCAGCCAGGGCGAAATCGGCATTTACGAAACTTTCCTGCTTATTGCCGGTGGCGTAAGCTTTTTCTGGATATCAGGCCTGATACAAGCATTGATGCCGCTGTTCAAAAGCAATATAAGGTTCGGAAGCAAATCACAACACACGCCAGTGCTTTTCAATGCAGCCATGCTATTGCTTGTAATGAGTACCCTTGCCGGGATGCTTGTGTATTTTGCAGATGATTTTCTTGCTGACTTGTTATCACTGCATACAAGCTCGGTGCCTTACCTCAAAATACTGATTGCATATATCATTTTGTCAGGCCCTAACAACATGATAGAATACATTTTTCTGCTGAAAAACCAGTCGAAAAAAATCATTTTATATGCTGTAGTAAGCCTGACCCTTCAGCTTGTTTTTGTCACCACACCCGTGCTTCTGGGTTACGATCTGGGATATGGTTTATACGGGCTTCTGGCAGTTAATTTACTGAAATTTTTTCTGCTGATATACCTGCTGTACAGGTACAGTAAGTTTGAAATATCATTTCTGTACATAAAAGAACACCTTGTACTTGCTGCACCACTTATTCTCAGTGTCTTACTTTCCGGTTCCGCCTCTTACTTTGACGGATTCCTGGTTTCTTATCATTTCAGTGAGGCAAAGTTTGCAATTTTCCGCTACGGGGCCAGGGAGCTTCCGTTTGTCGTACTGCTGGCCAATGCATTTTCAAATGCAATGATCCCTGAATTCACCAATGCATCCGAACGCTTCCGTGCCATGTTATATATGAGAGATCAATCAAAAAAACTCATGTTATACCTGTATCCGGTTACCATACTTTTTCTGTTAACCTCCAAGTGGTTATACCCCGTGGTTTTTAATCCGGATTTTATTGAAAGTGCCGCTGTTTTTAATGTTTACCTGCTGTTGATACTGTCACGTTTATTGTTCCCGCAAACTATACTTGTGGGTTGGAAAAAAACCAAAGCCATCATGTTTTCATCATTACTGGAAATGATCATCAATATAAGCATTTCCATTATACTGATAAAATCAATGGGAATCATCGGAGTGGCCTATGCTACCGTGATTGCATATATGATACAAAAATTGGTGCTGATTGCTTACCTGTGGGTCAGAAAAAATATCCCCCCCGGCCAATATATTCCTGTCAAAACATGGGCATTATGGAGCATTATTCTG
>JBNJGX010000141.1:1810-6597 GCA_051748025.1 Bacteroidota bacterium | reverse complement strand
ATCATGAGGTGGAGGGTTCAAGTCCCTCTCTCGCTACAAAAGCAACCTCCCGTCAATCGTGATTGGCGGTTTTTTTTTGTTTTAGTCAAGGGTGATCACTCCTAAAATGGTTACAGATTTTTATTGTAAGTCTATTTCAGGACGAGTCAGGTAGTTTCAATATCAATAAATTCCTCAATACAAAAAACCAAACAGCCATAGTGGAATTTTATTTTTATACCCGGTTTCTATTCCATCCAAAGCCAGGTAGGCATTTTCCAGGGATTTTATTTGTTCATTGGTTTTGTTTTTGCCTCCAATTTCAACTACAAACTCATTATTAACATTAAAATCCCCATCGGGTGTATAGTAAATCTTTGTAAAAGCACTTAACTGGTTAAAAAAGAATGTTTCCCTTAAAGTACCTGTATTTATTTGTTTTTCTCCAACAGCAAATATGATATTGGGGTTTCCGGGATAGATTTTTTCAGGCTTTGCCATATAACTCATTCCTTTTTTACCGGACTGTAAAAGATTGATAAGGTGCGCGTTTTCAAGATAATGAATGTATTTAAGCAAAGTATCACGTGAAACGCCGATTTTTTGGCTTAACTCAGAAATATTTGGCTTAAAAGGGGAACTTGTGGTAATAACATACAATAGCCTTTTTAATTTTACAACTGAACCATAATCAATGTTTAAAATGGCAGGCATATCCGTTTCCAGGGTTAATAGTACAGTATTGATAAGACGTTGAAGATAGTTATCCTTGTTTTCTATAGAATAAGGATAACATCCCCATTGTAAATACTCTTTAAAAATACGCAAGGGTTTTATTATTTCAGATATTTCAACAGCTTTCTGTGTGTGGTTTGACAATATTTCGTGTAAAGAAAGTTTCGGAACGCTTATTTGGTAATGAAGCTGTATAAATTCTCTGATTGACATTTCGTTAAGATTGTATATCATTGACCGTCTGCTTAGATCCGAACTTCCTTTTAATATTTGTAACGCCGAAGAACTTGTTATTATTAAGTGCAATTCCCGATGATCATCATACATGTTTTTTATCTCCCGTGACCACCCGGGGTATTTATGAACTTCGTCAATAAACAAATGTGTACCGCCCATTTTTACGAACTCTTCTGCAAGGTGTACCAACCGGTTTTCTGCAAACCAAATATCATCAAGGCTGACATATAATGCTTTGTCACTGTATCCAAATGTTTCTTGAATATATTGAAGGATCAGGGTTGTTTTACCAGCGCCTCTTGCTCCTTTGATAATGATTAAACGGTCTTTCCAGTCTATCTTATAATATAAGTATCTTTTAAATGCCGTGGTGACAGTTTTTATTTTTTTTATGGATTTTTGTACAAGTATATTCATAATAATTGTTGTATGTATTAGGCAAAAATAATAAAATTTTGTCTAACAGACACAACAAAAATAAAAATATGGTTACGGTATAATTGTTTAGATTTAAGCAGCGCCAATTATTGTTATCAACTACAGCGCTTCCTTTACATTTTGTTCAATGCGTTCTTTTAAGCCTTTGGTATCAGCTTTGATGAATGATTTGCCGGTAATTTTTTCATACAATTCAATATAACGGTCGCTGATTTCTATGATTTTGCTGTCGGTCATTTCCGGGATTTCCTGACCTGGTTCGCCGTTAAATCCCTGTTCCATCAGCCATTCACGGACAAATTCTTTAGAAAGCTGGCGTTGCTTTTCTCCTTTTTCAAAGCGTTCCTGATACCCATCTTTGTAGAAATAACGGGAAGAATCGGGGGTATGAATTTCATCAATCAGATAAATTTTACCGTCTTTTTTTCCAAATTCATATTTTGTATCCACAAGTATCAGTCCACGTTTACCGGCAATTTCGGTACCTCGTTCGAAGAGTGCAAGGGCATATTCTTCGAGTTGCTTGTATTCGTTTTCATCTACCAGTCCCTGGCGGATGATCTCTTCCCGTGAAATGTTTTCATCATGTGCTCCCTGCTCAGCTTTGGTGGTGGGAGTGAGGATGGGTTTTTCAAAAGCCTGGTGTTCTTTCATGCCTTCAGGAATGGGCACCCCACAAATATCCCTGGCTCCCTTTTTATAAGCCCTCCATGAGCTGCCAGTCAGGTATGCCCTTACAATCATTTCCACCGGATAGGGTTCACACTTATGACCGATTGTTACCATGGGGTCGGGGGTGGATATTTTCCAGTTGGGGACAATGTCTTTGGTGGCATCCAGAAATTCAGAAGCGATCTGGTTTAAAACCTGGCCTTTGTACGGGATGCCTTTTGGCAGCACAACATCAAATGCTGAAATCCTGTCTGATACTACCATGACAAGGTGTTCATTATCTATGGTATAAACATCCCGGACTTTACCATTGTATATGTCAGTGGTGCCTGGAAAATGAAATTTTGTTTTGGTGATTGTTTCCATCATGATTTTGATTTTTTGTTTTCTTCTTTTTCGTATGCTTCAACAATTTTATTGACAAGTTTGTGACGAATGATATCTTGTTGTCCGAGTCTGATGATGCCAATGCCTTCAATGTCTTTGAGGATATCCAGCGCAAAGGGCAGTCCCGGGGCACGGTTTCGTGGCAAGTCTGTTTGCGTGATATCGCCGGTTACAATGAATTTTGCATTTTCGCCCATGCGGGTAAGGAACATTTTAATTTGTTTAACCGATGCATTTTGGGCTTCATCCAGGATGGCGTAGGAATTACTGAGGGTGCGTCCGCGCATAAAAGCCAGCGGCGCAATTTGTATGGTTTGTTCTTCCAGCATTTTTTCGAGTTGCTTGTATGGAATCATATCCAGCAGGGCGTCGTAAAGGGGCTGGAGGTACGGGTCAAGTTTTTCTTTCAGATCACCTGGCAGAAAGCCAAGGTTTTCACCGGCTTCTACGGCAGGACGGCTTAAAATAATGCGTTTAATGCGTTTTTTTTTCAGTGCCCTGACAGCAAGCGCTATGGCTGTATAGGTTTTGCCGGTGCCTGCAGGGCCAATGGTCAATAACAGGTCATTTTTCTTTTCCAGTTCAACCATTTTAATTTGACCGGGCGTACGTGCCTTTATAGGCACGCCGTTGGTGTTGTACAGGAGTATATCTTTTTCCTGTTCCAGCATTTGTTTTGATTTTCCGGCCCCTGCATTGAGGATTTCCCTGAGGATGTCATGGTTTAATTTGTGATATTGGTCGTAATACCTTGTTATAACATCAAGTGATTCGGCAAAACGTTCAATTTCTGCAGGTGTTCCGATGGCTTTTACCGTATCTCCCCTGAAAATTAATTTTAATTTTGGAAAATACGATTTTATCAGTTCAAGATGTGTCCCGTTGACCCCGTGAAAAGCACGATGGTCTGAAATGTTAATTATGAAAGATTGTTCTGTCATATTTATGGTACAAATAAAGTTAATTTTTTAATTTTATCCTGTATTTTATGCCATCTTTTTATGCCGAAAATTGTCAGCATTATCAGTGATTGGAAAAACCAGGATTTTTACCTGGCAGCGCTTAAACATCGTTTGATGCGTTATATGCCTGATGTTGTTATCAGTGATGTATCGCATCAGGTTGAGGCGTTTAATGATATGCAGGCGGCATTTATACAGCGATCCATGTGGCAATATTTTCCTCAAAACAGCATTCATCTTATGTGTGTAAATTCTGTAGCCTCGGCAGAAACACCACATGTTTTGATACACCACAACGGACATTACTTTATTGGTGCTGACAACGGTTACTGGCCATTTATATGCCATGGCAAACCACAAAAAGCATGGCTGTTGAATGATGATTCGCATCATGAAGGTAACAGTTTTCCCGAATTAAATGTTTTTGCCACTGTGGCTGCCGGCTTAGGCAAAGGCATGCAACCGGATGAATTCGGAAAGCCGGATTATGAGGTCAGTGAAAACACCGAACTGAAAGTGGTTTTTAAACCCGGTTCAATGCATGCGGCGTTTTTGTATTTTGATTCCTATGGCAATGGCATGAGTAATTTGACTAAGCAGGCATTTTATGATCATGTGGGCGATAAAAAATTCAGAATATTGGTGGTATCTGAACAAAACAAGCTGAACAAAATCAGTCAATCTTATGCCGATGTGCGCCAGGGAAGCCTATGTGCCGTATTTAACTCCCAAAATTTACTTGAGCTGGCTATCAGGGAAGGAAATTTGAAACAATTGTTAAATTTGCAAACTGGTGATGCAATACGAATTGAATATGAGTAATATGAAGTGCTTTGGTGATGGTGAGATTGAGAGATGGAGTGATGGAGTGATTGTGTGAAAGTTTCGTGTTCCGTGTTTCGGGTTCTGTGTTTCGGGTTCCGGGTTTCGCCCCTTCGTGCTATCGCTTTTAACCTCACCATACTGGAAACCCAACTCGCCCCATCGCCAACTCGCCCCTGCATGCCATCGTTCCATCGTTCCATCGTGCCATCGTGTTTTCGTGTTCCGTGTTTGTCATTTGGAATTTATTTGTAATTTCGTGCTTGTCATTTGATATTTAATTTGAACTTTGGATATTTGATTTTGAATTTTCCGGGCTATCCGGGTGCGGTATGGTTAGATGTAAAATAAAAAAGTGGATAATTTTTATTGTAATGTTGTCGTGCATGGGATCCTGCCAGGTTTTAGCACAATTTCCCTATTTTGTAAAAGCCAATTATATCGGTGGAAGGGTGATCCCTCACCGTGCCGGGATGGATGAATTAAAAAGTACTGTAAACGGTGCAGAACTGGAACTTGGGGTGCAGCTCAATGGCAATGACGACTGGCATGTGG
>JBNJGX010000141.1:0-1710 GCA_051748025.1 Bacteroidota bacterium | reverse complement strand
TCCCTCACCGTGCCGGGATGGATGAATTAAAAAGTACTGTAAACGGTGCAGAACTGGAACTTGGGGTGCAGCTCAATGGCAATGACGACTGGCATGTGGCATACCATTATCCCATGACAGGGATAGGCTTGCATTACAATTATCTGGGTAATAAAGAAGTGCTGGGATACGCTGCCGGTTTTTATGGCTTTATTGAAATACCGCTCAGGCGTTGGGATCATTCGGAGATTGTTTATAAGCTCAACAGTGGCTTGGTGCATAATTCCGAATGGTTTAGTGTGGAGCAAAACCCCACGAATATTGCCATTTCCACACGTGTAAATTATTATTTTCATAGTGGTTTCAGGTTTCGTTACTGGATGTCGGATGCGACTTCTGTCAATTTGGGTGGCGGGATATCGCATTATTCAAATGGTGCCATCAGAAAACCCAATAAAGGCTTGAATCAGATCAATGTATATGCCGGATTAACCAGCTATATTACGGGTAGTTATGATTCGTATCGCGATGTAAAACGCCCGATAGTCTGGAACCCGTCGCATGAAGCTTATTTATTGGGGGCATTGGGGAAAACCAATATATACAAAGGGGGGTATGATGATGATGATCCCCGCAGTAATGCAGGAACGAACCAAACATATTTGACGGGGAGTGTATCAGCAGGGTGGAATTACAGGTATGCGCCAAAACGAAAAGCCGGTCTTTCATTGGACGGGTTTTACAATGAAGCTTTTAACTGGTCATTTTGGGCTGGTGAGTTTATTCCCAGAGAACTTAATTTCTGGCAACTGACAAGGAGCGGTATTGCAGTGAATCATGAATTTTTTATGAAACGCCTGAGTATTTTTACAGGCCTTGGTGTTTACATCATCCGTTCACCGGATATTCCTGAACTGGGGAGTAAGTCTGAGGAGTGGATGTATGAAAGGCTCGGATTCAGGTATTATGTGATGAAACATATGTTTTTAAATGTCTCTGTGAAAGCATATGGTTTTAAGGCAGAAATGGTAGAATTCGGGGTGGGATTCAGTCTGAACAATATGTATTCGAATTTTTGGTAGGATCGGTGTTGCGGGTTTGTGAGACGGAGTGATGGAGAGATGGAGTGACGGGTGAGATATGATGGACACGGAAAGGCTGTCTTGCGACAGCTTTGGGGGTTGCCACAGAATACACAGATTTACACAGATTATAGCTGTCTTGCGACAGCTGTTGGTTTTCTTGTCCACAGACCGTGTCCCTGCCAGTCCGGCAGGCTGGCGGCGGAACGAAGTGGAGACGGATTAGCACAGATTAACACAGATTAGCTGTCTTCGACAGCTGTTGGTTTTGCCACAGATTTCACAGATTGGCACAGATTGAGTGATGGCACGATAGCGGGATGGAGTGACGGAGAGATGGATTGATTGAGTGATGCGTGAGATGGAGGGATGGGAGAGGTCAAGAGATGGTTGGAAGGTTGCGGTTTTTGGGTTCTGTTCGCCCTATCGCCAGCTCGCCAACTCGCCCCATCGTGCATTCGTGCTATCGTGCTATCGTTTTGGGATTAGGATTCCTGGGAGTTTTGTTGGTTTTTTGGTTTTACCCTTTCTTCATGCATTTTTTCGGATTGTTGAAACCTGCCGGTGTTTTCAATTGTTTTCAATACAATATCTTTGACATTACTGTCTGCATTTTCTACTTTTTTATAGAGTTGATTTATTAAGTTGT
>JBNJGX010000140.1:0-6605 GCA_051748025.1 Bacteroidota bacterium | reverse complement strand
GAAAACACACCTGCCCTTCTGGATCAACTCACAGGAGAGATCATTGAGCCGGGTTATGATTATGCATTCACAGCCTCATTTAATGATATGGAAGACAGGTTTGTTTTTGCTACAGATCTGACAAGTATCCAGGAAAAAATCAATGCGCTTTCGGTTTGGGAATACAACAACACCGTATTTGTCAAAAACGCTGACCACCGTGAAAGTAACATAAAGGTTTACAACCTTCAGGGCGTTAACGTGTATTCCAGTACAGGAAATCGGTTCAACCTGGATCATCTCTCCCCGGCGATGTACATAATAAAAGTAAAATCGGGGGACTCCATGAAAGTTGAGAAAATTGTCATCAAATAAAAGAACGAAAAAATTTTAGATATGAAAAAGAAAATAAAATTGTTATTGTCAATGTTAGTGGTGTTTTTTCTTTGTTCATTTGCCCCTCCCGGAGAACCCGGCGGTGAGCCGGAAGAAGATGATCCGCCGGTAGGGGAAGTGAGTGTCCCCATTGACGGAGGCGCAATAGCATTGCTTGTAGGTGGAGCTGTGTATGGGGTGAAAAAGATTAGAGAAAATAAAAATTAATATGAGTATCCGTTTGTTTACCTATTATCTTTAAATGATTAGAAAGCACGTTATCATTAACTTATTGTCAAACTACATTTTATCAGGATACCCAAAAAATTACTACGAAAGAATTTATTTTGGATTTTGTTTTTTGGATTTCCTGCCTCGCCGTCAGGCAGGTGAACTTTCCCTGCCCGTCCCTGCCCGTCCGGCAGGCGGGCGGCAGGCGGGCGGTTTATCCGGGTTGGGGTTTAAGCAATAACAATAGGTATTTATAGAAAACCAAATAATGGTTAAACGGAATTTTTTAATAAGGAATTTTAGTTTTATATTTGTATGAAATGGGAAACGGAATTAATAGCGTTGTAAAAAAAGCAAAAGGTTTATATAAAAAAAATAAGCTGGCTGTTAATTTTGTTTTTCGAATTTTGATTATTTACATTGGATGGAAACTCCTTTTTTTCGTGCTAGGAGAAGAAAGTACGCCTGTTGATGAGCGGTTATGGCCTTGGTTATCTGCTGGTTGGGAATCTTTTAATGATTTTATAAGGATCATTCTTTTAAATGTAACTCAAGTATGGTTTGATTGGAGGGGTATTGAAACGGAAATCATAAATAATTACAGGCTGTGGGTACATGATTATGCCATTTTGGGAGTAGGAAATTACTGTCTGGCCATTCAGCTATGGGTATTCTTCATTGCATTAATTGTTTCTTACCCTGGAAAATGGTACAATAAACTTTGGTTTTCTTTATTAGGGGTATTTATGATTAATGTCCTGAATGTTCTGAGGTTTATTGTAGTGGTTTATGCTACAAAATATAATCCGGAATTGGTGCAATTCAATCACGATTACGTGTTTAATGTGATGGTGTATGTTTTCGTATTCATCATGTGGGTATTTTGGGTTAGAAATATTTCCAAACACAATAAGCATGGTAAAAAATGAAACGACATAAATTTTGGATATTCATAAACTCATTGCTTGCGTTTATTTCGGCTTATATTTTTGTTAAAGCTGTCATCATCCTCGTTCGGTTTGTGATTATTCGTTTTTTTGACGGAGATTTGCAGCTGACTAATTTTGAAATGGAGTGTGTATCCCCTCCATATTCAAATATATGGACATCGTTCAGTGTAAAAACCATTTATTTATCAGGGTTCCTGATTTCCGGTATATTAATTCCTGTAGCTTATGGATTTTATAAAAGATTTCAAAGCGAAAAAGGATTGGTTAAGCTTTGGTTTGTGTGGGTATATGTGATTGCAATTAGCCAGTCATTTGGTGTTTTTATTCGGGATATTCCGTTTAGCCGGGATATCTACCATGCCTTACATTGGACATATATTTCTTATGGTGGCATGCTTGGGTTTATTGTTGTTAGCCTACCTGCTTTGTTTTTTTTAAATTACATGAATATCATCCGGTTTATGAAAATGGCTCCCTCCTCAGAATATCTGAAAACAACTGCCTTGAAGCGTAAATTTTATAACCGCATAGCTTTATTACCAGCCTTATTCGGTTCCTTGTTAATCATAGCCATAAATTATAAAACATTACAAGCTTTTGAAGTTGTTGAAAAGCTCGTAATTCTACTCTGTGTGGCAATTCCTTATCTGCATTTCCTAAAAAAGAAACTCGAATTAAATTTTCTAAGGGTCAAAAATGATACCACGGATCAATTCAATCCATTTGTATTGTTGGCATTCCTTTTTGCAGTTATTGGATATTATGTGATAAAGACCATTTATTTCTGAATCTTTTCTATAATTTCTATTTAAAATAATCTTTTTCCCTGATAAATGGATCATAACCCATATCCTGTAATTCCTGCAATGCTTCACCCGCTTCTTCTCTTGTATCAAAGCTGCCTACGTAATACCTGTAGAATCCATCATCACCAACATGTTCTTTTACCCCGATCAGGTCATCAAAATAATCAATAGAACGCCTGTTTTTCAGAGCAAATATTTGGATCGTAAAATCACCTTCCTCATTATACAGAAATTTTTCAGCATGAAATTGTAATGTATCTATGGGTGCTATAATTAGTTTGTCATGGCTGCCCTCTTTAAGAACTTTAAAACCAACCCTTCTGTTTAGTTTACGCCCATCGGGGTTGTCTTCACCCTTACTCACATTGGGGGCAACCGGCTCATTTTCGCCATATTTTTTTGTGATCAGGCTCGATGGGGTGACCCCTTTTTCCACAAGATAATCTTTTACAGCTTTTGCACGTTTGTAAGACAACAAATAATTATATTCATTGTTGCCAATATGGTCGGTATGTCCTGCTATTTCAATTACCGCGTCGGAATTTTCTAACATATAGTTAGCCAAACGATTAAGGTTTTTGTAATATTTTGGTTTTATGCTGTATTTATCAAATTCAAATAAGATGTTTTCTATAACAACTTTATTTTTCTCAAACTCATTTTTTGCAGCTAAGTCTATTTCAGTTGAAGGTTTCTCACTTTCTGTGATATTCAAACCATAAACAACATCTATATTATCTGGTACATGTCCTTGACTTATAATATCCTCGCTGTTTACATTAGCATTAATTAATGCTTGTTTTACAACTTCGAAACGTTCAGAACCTAATGGATGACTTGGTGGATAATTTATGCTAACAGCCGTTGACGCTTTCGTTGTATCAACCATTTCTGATATTTTATTGATAACCTTGCTCCCCTGTGTCGTGATATTTACTTCTCCGTCTTTAAAAAGTATTCTGTCGCGATAGACATAAATTGGTATTATAACTGAATCAAGTTCTATCGGTTTATAATTTTCAAAATAATATTCCGATGTCTTTTTTGTAGTTTTAATATTATTGCTAACCATTTGATATCCATCTATATTGTAAATAATATTATATTCTGTTTGTGGACACAAAGAAAGTATATATTCTCCTGTATTTTTATCGGGGATATAAGTCCCTGCAATATCGTTGTTTGTATCTCTGGCTTCAATGACAATATTTTTTGGTATTTTACCTTTGGAATCATTAACCGTTCCTTTGTAAATTACTAAGTTTGTAATTAATAAATCTTCATGTTTTATCATGTAAATGTCCAGGTCGCCATATCCATCGCTCTGGTAAGTACTTAAGTAACCCCTTCTGCCGTCCATGCTCATTACATAGGCAACATTATCCCCGGTGGTATTGATAGGATATCCCATGTTTGATGGAGGCCCAAAAGTGTAATCTTCATTCATTTTAGAATAAAAAATATCAAAACCACCCATTGTATTATGCCCCTTTGAGCTGAAAAACAATGTTTGACCGTCAGGATGAATAAACGGGGTTTCTTCATCATATTCCGTGTTTACATTTGGGCCTAAAAGGCGGGGTTCACCAAATTCACCTGTGGGAAGTTTTCTCACCACGTAAATATCCAGGCCGCCATATCCCCCAGGCCTGTCGCTGGTAAAATATATACTTTGATTATCGGGTGTTATACAGGCATGCGTTTCCCTGTTTTTTGTATTTATCTCTTCTGTAAGTTGTTTTGGAATGTCCCACTTGGTTGAATCTTTGTTTTTTGTGTTCGTTGTAAATATATTGCCTGCCTGGTATTCTGATCTGAAAAAAAGCAGAATATCCCCTTTTGTAGATAACCCGATTGATGCTTCATTTGCTTCAGTATTGATGTGGTCGCCCATGCGTTCCGGCTCTGTCCATTTACCCTTTTCTTTATATGTTACAAACAGATCTTCATCCTGATTATAAGATGGTTCCCCCGAGCTGGGCCGTTTGGATGTGAAAATCATTTTCGATTCTTGTACATTCAATACGGGCGAATGATCTGAATATTCTGAGTTTATAACCCCCATGTTAACCATATCTATTTTAACAGGGGAATTAACCATCTGTTCAGCCCGTTTGGTAATCTCTATTTGCCTTGATGTCTCCTCTTTTTCAAGCTTTACTGCTTTTGTTTCCTTTAGTTCTTCAAGGTAACTTACATAATTTTCAAATGCTGATTGTGATTTTACAAATTTTGAATTTATCCTGTAAGCCTGGCCTAGAAAAAACCATGTTTCAGGTGGGGAATTTTGTTCCCGGTGGTTGTCTTCTTGGTATTTTTTACTTATGGAATCCGATGCATAAGCTAGCTTTTCTTCCGCTTTTTGTTGATAAATTCTACTTTTTAGATAACACAACCCCAGTAGAAACTGAATATTGGCATTATCAGGTTTTATGGAATCTAAATCTTTTAGTAATGGCAAGGCTTCACCATAGTTGTTTTCATAAATAAATGCACTTGCATCATAAAATTTATTGACAAATTGTCTGTCCGGATTTTTTTGACTGAATGCATTAATGTTTATAGATATTGATAGTATAATTATAAACAGGATTTGTTTCATAATGCTATTTTTTTGTAAAGATATAAAATAATCATTATTCAAGTAATTAAGAATTTTTTTAAGAATTGTTACAAAATTTGTTTAACCGTTTTAACAATGCCGTCTGCATCAATACCACATATACTTTTTAATTCCTCTTGTTTCCCATGGTAAATCAATTTGTCCTGAATCCCAAGCCTTGTTATATTAATGTTGATTTGATTATCAGCCAGGTGTTCCAGAACTGCAGAGCCGAATCCACCTGCTATTGATCCGTTTTCTATGGTGATGATCTTGTGTGTTTTCTTTACCACTTTGTCAATAAGTTCAATATCCAGAGGTTTGGCAAAACGCATGTCATAATGGTTGATAAATATATTTTCCTTGTGCAGTTTTTCCGCTGCGATTTTTACATTATTTCCAACAGAACCATATGAAAGCACAGAAATAGTGGCATTGTCATTTTCTTCTATGATTCGGGCTTTCCCGTAATCGATAGCTTCAAATCCTTTTTTCCAGTTAGAATGTATCCCGTAGCCTCGCGGATACCGGATAGCAACGGGGCCACCAGGGTTAATTTGCGCAGTGTAAAGCATTTGACGGAGCTCAATTTCATCCATGGGTGCTGCGAGTGTCAGATTTGGCACTGTTCTGAGGGCAGGAATGTCATACAACCCATGATGTGTAACGCCATCTTCTCCTACCAGCCCTGCCCTGTCTAAGCATATCACTACAGGCAGGTTCTGAATAGCCACATCATGGATAATCTGGTCATAAGCCCTTTGTGCAAATGTGGAATATACCACACAATAAGGAATAAAGCCCTTCTTAGCCAGGCCTGCTGCAAATGTTACAGAATGTTGTTCTGCGATTCCGACATCAAAACAACGGTCAGGAAATTTTTCCATCATATAGTCAAGTGATGAACCTGTGGTCATTGCCGGTGTGATTGCAACTATTTTATCATTTATTTCAGCCAGTTCAGTGACGGTGTGTCCGAAAACTTCCTGATATTTAGGAACGGCAGGTGATCCATTGTCGGATTTTATTAATGCGCCTGTTGTTTTGTCAAATTTGCCGGGGGCATGCCATAAGGTTTGGTTTTTTTCTGCTGATGGAAATCCCTTACCCTTTTGTGTCAGTACATGTAAAACTTTGGTGCCGGATATGTCTTTCAGGTCATCAAGAATTTTGGTTAGATAAACGACATCATGACCATCTACCGGACCAAAATAGCGTAGCTTCAAAGATTCAAATAAATTACTTTGTTTCATAACAATGGATTTAAGGCCATTGTTAATCTTTTGAACCAGATCGCGGGCGTTGGGGCCTCCGGCCTGGTTTACTTTACTTAAAAAACGCCATACATCATCCTTTACTTTATTGTAAGTTTTGGAGGTGGCAATGTCAATCAGGTATTCTTTCATAGCCCCGGAATTCGGGGATATTGCCATATTGTTATCATTTAATATGATGGTCATATTGGCATGCAGGCTCCCTGCATTGTTTAAGGCTTCGAATGCCATGCCACCTGTCATGGCCCCATCCCCGATAACAGAAACAACCTGCCTGTCTTTACCTGAAATCCTGTTGGCTATAGCCATTCCAAGTCCGGCAGAAATGCTTGTTGACGAATGTCCCACACCAAAAGCATCGTATTCTGATTCTGAAGGTGCAGGGAAA
>JBNJGX010000139.1:0-6754 GCA_051748025.1 Bacteroidota bacterium | reverse complement strand
ATTTACTTTTTGTTGTCAAGCAGCATGAATTCATTCAGGCGGATTTCTGTGGAATAGCGTTTTTCGCCGTCTTTTTCCCACTGTTTGTTTTCAATTTTGCCTTCAACCATCAGTTTTGAACCTGACTGACATTTGTCTGCCAGGAATTTTGCTGCTCCGTTCCATGCCACCACGCGGTGCCAGGTGGTTTTTGTCTGGCGGTTGCCGCTGCTGTCTTTGTAATACTCGTTTGTGGCCAGGCGCAGGTTAAGCACGTGGTTGTTGTTGTCAAGTTCTCTCAATTCCGGATCTCCACCGAGATTGCCAATTAAAATTACGCGATTTACTAAATTGTTCATAAGATTGAAATTTTAGAAGTCCGAAGTCGGAAGTCGGGAGTCGGAAGTAGAAAATACCATTTTAATTAATTTTTCCAATTTAAACTTCATAATTTTCGTGTTTCTACTTCGGTCTCCGGACTTCGGTCTTCCGACTTATTTGTTTAACATTTTTTACGGCTGACGGGATTTTCCCAAACAGCTCGGTGCAAACATACAACCTGCAAAATCCATCAGCCGGTTAATAACCATTTCCTTGCGTTTAACATTCGTTTGTAAGTATTTGTTAATGGTTTTATGTCTTTATTTCAAAGACCTAAGGGGATTGTGTTAAAAGCAAAATTTGCAGAATATTTTTTCACTGTAAAGTAATATAAAACCGTCAGCAGTATTATTCAACCCGTTCTGGATTATCTACAGGGAAATAACCTTTGATGGGGTGTTTATGCCGGATGCCGGAAAAACCTAAGAAATGTCCGAGTTAATGGACACACTCTATTTCCGGTTATCAAATGCAATCTTCTGCTGTGTATCCAAAAGTCTGAAACTGCGCCTATGATGAGGTGATATTCCGGCTGTTTGTATGCCCATGCGATGTGTTTTTGTGGGATAACCTTTGTTTTTATTCCATCCATATGCCGGATAAGTTTCATGCAATTTTAGCATATAATCATCACGGTATGTCTTGGCAAGAATGCTGGCAGCGGCAATGTTTGCAAATCTACCGTCTCCACCAACCACACAGCGGTACGGCTTTTCCTGCCATGGTGAAAATTTATTGCCATCAACCAACACAGCTTCGGGCACACAATATAATTTATCCAGTGCCAGGTGCATGGCTTTAATTGAAGCATGCAAGATATTAAGCTTATCAATTTCCGCAGGAGACATAAAAGCCACAGCCCATGCAACAGCCCGTTTTTCAATCTCTTCACGCAAGATCAACCGCTTTTTTTCATTCAGTTGTTTTGAATCATTTAAAATTTCATTCTTATAATCATCAGGCAAAATAATGGCAGCAGCAAATACCGGCCCGGCAAGGCAGCCGCGTCCGGCTTCATCACATCCGGCTGTTAATTTACCGGCAAACATATTATCATTGCTCAATTTCATGCATACATTTTTCAATGGAATTCCAGAATTTTTCAGCAGTTTTGTCCCAACTGAATTTTTGTCGCTGGACACGGCCTTTTTCAATCAGTTTTTTCCTGCGTTCATCATCTTCGGCAAGTTTTTGCATGGCCGAAACAATGTCTTCCGTGTTTTCAGGATCTACCAGCAGGGCAGCATCTCCGGCCACTTCGGGCATTGATGTACAATTGCTGCAAATAACCGGGATTTCAGCATTCATGGCTTCAACAATGGGAATACCAAATCCTTCGAAAAAAGGCACAAAAACCAGAGCATGGGCAGCCGACAACAGGCCACTGATTTTTTGGACAGAAAGCCTGCCTGTAAAAATGACATCGTTTTTGTATTTCATGTGCCCAAAAACATCATTGATAGTCCTGGTTTTGTGCATGGCATCACCCACCACAACAAGTTTAAAATTCTCTTTATCTGTTATTTTAAACCTGTCAAAAGCTTTTAGCAAACCGTGAATGTTTTTTCGCATGCTCAGTGCACCAACAAAAATAAAATAAGGAGCACCATTACTGAAAGCCTGGCGTACAGAAGCCGCCTTGCCAGGACTGGCCGGTTGATACAGGCTGTTTGAACCATTATAATACACATCAATCTTACCGGGACTTATGTTATATGCCGTGGCAATATCCTGTTTTGAATAATGGGATACAGTCCCCACACGACAGGCTTTCTTTGCCACTTTCGGAAAATGCCGCAGGTAAAATTTTCGCACCAGGAAGGGCAATTGTTCAGGGTAATGTTCAAAATTGATATCATGAATCACAGGTAAGCAGGGTACTTTTGTACGGAGGGGCAAAAAACCATCGGGGCTGATAAAAATATCAGCCTTGTGCTTTTTCAGTACACGGGGCACAACAAACTCAAGCCAGAACCACCAAAGCACGGGGTGCCGAGTAGCCGGTTTTGCCACAACAGGTTTAACATTATCATTAAAAATGAACCCGGAGTCATATTGTCTGTCAAAAATAAAAATGAATTCATGTTCGGGATGTGCACGAACAATGCGTTTCAGGCTTTCATAGGAAAACCACCCGATACCTTCGAGTTTATCTTTTATCAGCAATCTTGTGTTAACAGCAATGCGCATAAATTTAAATCAATCCTATGTGTTCAAGCCGGTCTAAATCTTTTTTAGTATCAATTGAGACGGCCTCATGTTCAGTCATTTCCACACGGATCTTATACCCGTTTTCAATCCAGCGCAGTTGTTCCAGCGATTCGGCAATTTCCAGCGGGGACCGCTTTAAAGCTGCAATGTCTTTAAGTATTTTGTAACGGTATGCATACAATCCGATATGTTTATAAAACTGTTGTTGATAAATCCATTTTTTCTGAGGTTTTCCCCTTACATAAGGAATCGGAGAACGTGAAAAATAAATGGCTTCATTTTTTCTGTTCAATATCAGCTTTGGTTTGTTGGGATTAAAAATATCATCCTGGTTGATGATCGGTTTTGCCAGGGTTGCAATTTGTGTACGCTTAAACCTGAAGGGTTTTTTAATACGTTCAAATTGTTCCGGTTGTACAAACGGTTCATCGCCCTGCACATTGACAATCACATCAAACTCTTTTTTTTCAATGTCCCGGATTTTTTCAATGGCCTCAGCACAACGATCTGTCCCACTTTTATGACGGCGTGAGGTCATGATGTATTTGCCACCAAAATCACCCACTTTTTGTGCTATTCGTTTATCATCGGTGGCAACATAAACCATATCAAAGGATTTTGAAGCTTGTTCAAAAACCCTTTGTATCATGGTTTTTCCGTTGATATACGCCAGCGGTTTTCCCGGAAAACGGGTAGATCCATAACGGGCAGGAATAATGGCAATAAAATTCATACTAACATTTTGCTACGAAATTAAACATTTTTTTCTATTTTTAGTGCTTAAAAAACAGGATTTAAAGTGTTCGTCCATAATGTCCGATTTACTCACAATATTATTTGATTTAAGCGGTGTTCGTGATATCGCTTCGCAAATTTCTGCGTTACGTTCGTTTTTAATCACAGTCATCCCGATGGTTTAACCGGGAGTGCTGACGATTAAAAATTTCGTAATCACTGTGGCAGGCTCAGTATGGCAAATTGAACTCGAACACTATGAACCAGACACTGACTTTATAGACAAGCACTAATGATATTATTAAAATGCAATAATTATGAAAAAAACACAAATAGCACTGGCAGCCGACCATGCCGGATATGAGACAAAAGAGGCCATAAAAGATTATTTACATCAGTCAGGATATGCTGTAAAAGATGTTGGAACCAATTCAAATGAAAGTACCGATTACCCCGATTATGCTCACGCACTGGCTAATAGCGTAGAATCCGGTGAATGTGATCTCGGATTTACATTTTGTGGCAGTGGCAATGGTATCAGCATGACAGCGAACAAACACCAGGGGGTTCGATCTGCATTGTGCTGGAATGAAGAAATTGCTGCACTTGCCCGGCAGCACAACAATGCTAACGTTTGTTCAATTCCTGCGCGCTTTGTTTCGGAAGAAAAAGCCCTGAGCATTGCCAAAACATTCCTGAAAAGTGAATTTGAGGGTGGCCGGCATCAACGAAGGATAAATAAAATTGCCATAAAAAAATAAAAAATATTTTCAAAGAGGGTAATTGTGTTATATTTTTTTTTAGATTTGTTAAATTAAAAATAAGATTGTAATTTTAAGCCTGAAAGAAACCGTAAAAATGATGAAAAAAATACTGAGCATTTCAATTTTACTACTGGCAGGCCTTTATGTACAAGGGCAACAACTACCTCTTTATAGCCAGTATTTGATGAACACATACTATCTGAATCCTGCTGTAGCCGGATCAAAGGAGAATCCCCCTGTTAAACTTTCAGTACACAAACAATGGCTTGGAATTAACGATTCTCCATCTACACAAGCTTTAAGTGGACACATGATGCTTGAAAATGATGTCGTCGGACTTGGTGGTATTATTTTTAATGATGATTTTGGCCCTACCAGTCACACCGGGATTATAGCATCTTATGCATATCATTTTAACATTGACAGGTTAAACAAAGTCTCATTAGGCTTATCTGCCATCGGATTTCAATATAAAATGGATGAACGTTTTTTTACCCTGACAAATCCTGACGATGATGCCATCACTTATAACATTGAAAAAACCTTTGTGCCTGATGCAACAGCCGGCGCATTTGCTTACGGTCCAAATTATACCGCCGGGATTTCTGTTGCTCACCTGTTTCAATCAAAACTCAAAATAAATCAAAATCTTGACGAAAATGTGATGGCCAGGCACTACTTCCTGTTTGGTAGTTATCTCTTTGAATTTGACAATACCCCCATGATAGATATTGAACCTTCAATACTGGTAAAAACCATCGAAACCGTTTCACCCCAGATTGATATAAATGTCAAATTTTATTACGATACCGATTATTGGGCTGCCTTCAGTGTACGACCCAATGATGCCTTTATTGCGGCCATTGGTATGAAAATTAATAATTATTACTTCGGTTATGCCTATGACTTTACCTTCAGTGATTTATCCAGCTATACCATTGGTTCTCAAGAAATAGTTTTTGGTATCAATGTGGGTGAAAAAGTCAAAAGCAGTCGCAGTTTCTTTTAATTGTCAAGAGATATATTTGCCAGTTCCGGCAATTTAATAATGAATATTTGCATTTATTAGTTTATTGTTGGGAATAACAGAAAAAGCAACATTGAGCCCAGTATAAGAATTTAAAATAACAAAAGTTCCCACGAAGCCACAAAGACACAAAGTTTCGCAAAGTGCTGGTAATCAAATTATTTTACTTTGTGTTTCCTTTGTGTCTTGGCACTTTTGTGGGATTAAAATGGCTTTTTAGATTGAACTCAACATTACAATTATAATATCCATTCCTGAAAGATTACAAGGACAAATGTGTTAACTTGTTACCGGTTTTTTAATGGTTTAACCTTTTACGATAAATATGTTATCAACAGTTATCATGTCATTAAATATCAATCAATACCTGATGTTTTTTAACACCAATCAGGCTGTAATATTTGCGTTGATCTTATTTCTCACTGCATCTATAATAAAGAAATCAAGGATATTCCTTGGCTTATACATGCTCTTTTATGCAATATCACACGTCTTTATTTTCTATTATATTAATTTTGACTATCATTCCGCTCTAATGCTTAACCTGTTTTTTCTCTATTTTCCATTGTTTTCCGCCACGCCGGTGTTGTTCTATTTTTACATCACCTCAATCACGAATAACAAATTATCGCATAAAAAAACCATGCTGCATTTGGGAATACCTGTGTTTTTATTTTTAACCATTGCCACTTGTTATCTCCCTCAACATGTTAGCGCCAAACAGGAATTTGTATTTAACATGTTCAATTTTATTTTAAATAAACACTCAGGATTTCTGGACATTCTGGGCTTTTCCGCTATGCTTATTATTATTGGTCAGGTTTTTTTTTATATTATACTGATTTTCAGGCTGATTAAAAACAACGATAAATTGATCGAGCAACATTACGCCCATAAAGAAAATTTGTCATTACAATGGGTAAAGTATGTGTTTTATTTCTTTATTGTTTCTTATTTCGTTTATTTCATTGCAGGAAATTATACTGACTTTTTCATTGATGAAACAATCAAAACAGCTTATAACATAAATCAAATCATCCTTACTTTTGTGTTGGGATTTTTTGGCATAAAACAGGAAAAACAACAAATTGAAAATAATCCCGCTGCCCTTAACAATCACAATTCATTATCACTGAATGAAAATGATAAAAAACAGATTGAACAAAAATTATTGGCATATATGCAGCAGGAAAAACCCTACTTAAAAAGTGATTTAAGAATCGATACACTTGCTCAGGCATTGAAAACCAATCGCTCTTACCTCTCACTGGTAATAAAAGATATGTCAGGGCTTAACTTCTGTAACTTTATCAATAAATACAGGGTGGAAGAATTTATCAGGATTTATTTACAAAGTAAAAATCACAACAAATATAATATACAAGGGATCGCTTCTAAAATCGGTTTTAGATCAAAATCATCTTTTTACCATGCTTTTAGAAAATTTAAATCAACAACACCGATTGAATATATCAAGAAATCCGAAAATAAGAAAGAATAAATCATTTTTCCAGGTCTCTGGCTTTTTGAATTACAGAGCCTTATGTAAATATAGTTTGAATTGTGAAATCCATACTTATTGAAATTAGGTATTTTAATTTTTATCCCGTATTTTTACAATTCAAAATGAATTTGAAAAGAAAAAGAAATAAATAAC
>JBNJGX010000138.1:0-6768 GCA_051748025.1 Bacteroidota bacterium | reverse complement strand
TGTCGAACCACGGGACAAAAGAACATGAAAAGCAATTTAATCGAAATAGATTACCGTCATTAAATTTATTTTGGGTGACCCAATGCACAAAACAGGAAAACTTGTTTCAGCCTGCCTTCCGCTAAAACTTATTCAAGGCTGCCTGCCAGCCACGGCTGGTGAACCGGCAGGCAGGGCTGGCAGGCGCCGAAGACGGACTGTGTCCGGCGCAGTGCAACGAAGACGGAAAGTGAAGACGGATAAGTTTTGTAATTTGTAATCCGTCTCCGTTCCACTCCGCAGGACAGGTTTTGATGTTTGTTATTTTTTAAATCCAATGGTTTTCTTAGATCTACTATTTAAAAATACAAATCCCTGATCAATTCAGCTACCCCTTCCGCTTCATGGTGCCCGATACAGTTAAATTCGTTTTTCAGGTCAACAGGCGCATTGCTGACAACAAAAGATTGCCCCCCATACCTGAGCATATCAATATCATTGTAATCATTACCCACACACATAATATCAGGTTGTTTTATATTCAATTTTTCAGCCAGAAACATCAAACCGGAAGCCTTTGAAACATCATGCGGAAAAATTTCCACCCACATACTTTCCTGGTCAAGTGGTGAAGTGGTGCGTACAATATTGACACCGGGAAAAATTTTGCGCAGGTATTCCAGCCAATATAAACCATTCTTTTCAAGCACAACAAGCAATTGGGAAATACCCTTATATTCACGGCATTGTTTCAATGGTAAGGCATATGCTTTGTATCTTTCAATACGCCTGTAAAAATCAGGGTTACCTTTGCTGCCTTCGTAAAAATAGAAATGATGGTTATCAGGCGCCGGATGATGCACCATAAAATCGAGCTTATGCAGTTTAAGCCACGCAGCTATTTCTCTTGCTATGTTGATATCCAGGTTATTGCGTGCCAAAATTTTTCGTTCTGGCCAATGCATCACACCCACCCCGGAAGAAAACACCAGATAATCTATAGGCATATCCGGAAACATCACCTCATCGGCAGAAAACAATGACCTGCCGGTTGCAACTACCCGCACCACCCCGGCATCTCCGAGTTTATGCAAAGCTTCAAGCTCCGCAGGCGCAACCCGGCCATTTGTTCTGGCCAGGGTACCATCATAATCAAATGCTATTAATGCAGGCAGTTTCTTTTTCATAGTTATCAATCAGTCCATTATTTGATAAGAGCTTGTTTGAACAGGGCCGTCGAGGGTGTGCAACACACGTTCGAGCATAATGCCTTCTTTACGATCATAATCATGGCCAAAAGTGGCACGTACACCGATATTTATAAAGTTAACAGCCCTGTCTAAAGCAATGGGGAGGCTGTCACCCTGCAATAAGGCTGCAGTAACAACAGAGGTAAAAGTATCACCTGTCCCGGGGTACGACGCAGGCAAATATTCTATTGATACTTTCCAGAATCTTTTTGTTTGTTTATGATAGGCTATTGCAGCAGTTTTATGATGGTTTTCTTCAGGAACAGAAGTAATTACGACAATTTCCGGCCCGGCTTCAGACAACAACACTGCCCATTGTTTTGATTCATCAAGGCTGATGTTTTTTTTATATGGTTTGTTAAGCAAAAAAGCTGCTTCAGTAAGGTTTGGGGTAATGATATTTGCTTTTTCAATAAGCCGGCGCATTTCTATAACCAAATCACTGGTAAAGGTTGCATACAACTCCCCATTATCCGCCATTACAGGATCAACCACCACAAGCTGGTTTTCCCGCCTGAAATCATCAATAAACCCCCTGACAATATCAATCTGATTGGCATTACCTAGGTACCCACTGTATATGGCATCAAATTCCATCTTCAATTCTTTCCAGTGCTCTATAAATTCTTTCATTTGATCATCGAGGCTCAGATGACGTACTCCCGCGTATTGGGTATGTGATGACAACACCGCTGTTGGCAAAGCACAGACCTGAATGCCCATGCTCGAAAACACAGGAAATATAGCGGACAGGGAGACCCTGCCCACACCTGATAAATCATGAATTGCAGCTATTTTTTGAACAGGTTTTCTCATAATATAATATATGTATTGTATTAAAAACAGACTCAGCTTATGCCGGGATCACCTTTATTCATCCTTTTCAATCCGTATTCTGGCATCCACGGCCACAACTTCTTTGTCATTACCGAGAAGTGGATTGAGGTCCATCTCAAAAATTTCCGGTGCTGTTTTTACCAGGGCAGCCACACGGGTAATTTGTTCCGCCATGATATCCTCATTTACCCCTTGCTGTCCGCGAACACCTTGAATGATACCATACGATTTGAGCCGTTTTATCATGCCGTGGGCTTCTTCTTTGGAAATTGGAGCCAGTGAAGTTTGAACATCTTTCAGCACTTCAATGAAAATACCACCCAATCCGCAAAGCACCATATGCCCGAATTTATTTTCCCGTTTTGCCCCGATAAAGATCTCTTCGCCGAAATACATTTCAAACATTTGCACGGCATGGGTATCTTTTATTTGCATCAGGCGCTTGTATTCTTTGCGTACGGTTTTTTCATCTTTCACATTGAGTACGACACCACCGACATCGGATTTATGGACAGGGCCCACCACTTTCATCACGACAGGGAAGCCATACTTCCGGCAAAATTCCACCGCTTCATCCTCAGTGTCAACAACTTTGTCATTGGCACGTGTAATGCCTGCTGCATCCAGAAGCTTTGCCACTTCCCCGGGGGCAATATATCCTGAACCGGCATTGTCAATAACCCGGCGTATGGTTTTTGAATCAACATCAGGGATCCTGATTTTTTCTTTTTGCGGGGCCGGGGTGTTGACGACCTTACACAGTGCATTACCAAACACAACCTCATCGGGGAAATTGATGCGTCCTTTATTGATAAAGGCTTCAATTTCTTCTTTGACATTTGATATGGAGGGCAAAATAGGGTATATTGGTTTAGTGCAGCTTTTCATTTTTTCGTGCAACAGGTTATACACATCATGCACAGGGAAAAGCCCCGGGCTGCCGAATATCACGGCCATACCGTCAATATTGTCGAAATCATTTTCGCAGGCATCAATGATATAACCGAGTTGTTCGGCGGTTCCCGTTGCCAGGAAATCGATGGGATTCCCAACAGCAGAACCGGGGAAAAGTTTTTCACGCAGTGCTTCAACTTCAGGGCCTTCAAGGGGAGGTATTTCCATTCCACCGTTGCTCAGGGCATCTGTAAGCATAACTGCCGGGCCGCCGGCATGGGTTATGATGGCCATTTTTTTGCCTTTCAATTCCGGATGCATAAAGATAGAAGCCACTGTTGTAAGCTCTTCCCTTCCGTTGCAGCGCACAATGCCTGCTTTGCGGAAGAGGGCATCCACAGCCACATCGCTTGATGCAAGTGCCCCGGTGTGTGACGATGCTGCACGACTGCCGGCTTCTGAACCACCGGATTTGATGGCAGCGATTTTACACCCTTTGCGTATTAGCGAAGATGCGTGCCTGAGCAACATATCAGGTTTATCAATATTTTCAATGTACAATAATTTGATGGATGACGACGTGGCCGGGTCATAAGACTCATCCATATGTTTAAGTACCTCCTCAACACCCATTTGGGCTGAATTACCAACAGACCACACCGATGAAAAGCTAAGCCCTTTTGAAACACCACTTTCCATAATGAAAACTGCCGTTGCCCCGCTTCCGGAGATAAAATCCACACCATTGGTATCAAGCCGTGGAATGGGCGTGGTAAAGACACCATGATAATCAGGTGTGAGTACGCCGATGCAATTTGGCCCGATTAAGGCACCTCCAACAGAATTCACTTTTTCAGCGATGGCTTCTTCGATTTTGGCGCCTTCTTCACTCTCTTCGCTAAAACCTGCCGATAAAATAATGAATGCTTTTGTGTTTTTTTCATCCGCAAGCATTGCAATGGTATCGTAACAATACTTTGCAGCGATCGCCAGAATCGCCAAATCTGTTTGAGGGAGGTTTTTTATATCCTTGTAGGATTTTATACCCTGCACTTCATCCGCTTTGGGATTTGCAACATACAGGTTGCCTTTGTAATCACCATCTTTCAGGTTCTTCAGGACTTTTCCGCCCGGTTTATGAATGTCTTCTGAACCGCCTACCACTACGATGCTTTTGGGTTTAAGTAATGCTTCATTAATCATAATATCTTAATTTTTAAATTTTATAATTTTCAAATCTTTACAAATAAAAATTATTTTACTGTATTATTATTGGTTTTGTGATTAAACATTTATCTTTGCCTGTAAAGATGACAAAATTATTTTAGAACTATGAAAAATTTCAAGAAGCTTTTTAACAGGTTGGTTATAATCAACATCATTTTGGCATTGGCAGTCATTGCCTTATTTGTATTAATGTTTACCGGGGTTGGCCGGGATATCAGCACTACTGTAACACAAACTGAGGATTCCGGGAAACAAACATCAAAATCTCAGGCCTTGGGTGCCGAAGACAGTGTTATTGCTGAACGCATTGCTGTGGTCAAACTTGATACGCTGCTGACAGAATATAAGTTGGCTCAGGTAATGAATGAAGACCTCATGGAACGTCAAAAAAAGGCAGAAGCCAATTTGCAACAGAAAATGAGCAAATTCGAAAAAGATTATAAGAAATTCCAGGAGAAAGCAGAAATGGGGTCGTTCTTGTCAGAGGCAAGCATGCAGGCCCAGCAACAAGAATTGATGGAGCAACAACAGGAAATCCAGGAGTTAAATCAAAAATTAACCATGGAATTATCCGAAGAACAGGAACGCATGACACAGGGTTTGTATGATTCAGTGCTGAATTATATGCCGGAGATCAATGATGGCCGCTTTGTGCTTATACTGGGTGATGCTGTTGGTACAAATGTACTGTATTCGAACGATGCCATGGATATCACCAACGAAGTGGTTTCTTACCTGAATGATAAATATGAGGGCAATAATAAAGAAGAAAATTGATTGCCGGTGGGTTGTGAGCCGGTGATTTCGAGATGATTTTAACCGGTGATTTCGAGACGATTTCGATGAAAAATCGAAATCCCTCAATCACCTGTGGTGTTACAGTACAGGTGGCTGAGGGATTTTGCCTTAGCAAAATCGTCTCGAAGCCACCGGATCGGTGGTCGGTAGTCGCTGAGTAACATAAATTGACAGATACTAAAGAAAAATGCACCATAAAATGTAAAATAGCTGATGGGATTTGCAGATAATTATTTTATCCGTTTTCAGGCAGAAACTGAGGCGGAACCACAGCCAGTACCGGAAAATCTCGGGCTGGCTGTTGTTATTCCGGCATATAATGAACCGGATATTGAAGACACCCTGATTTCTTTGTTGCATAATTATGAGCCGGGATGTAAAACCGATGTTATTTTGGTTGTCAATGTCTCTGATGATGATCCGAAAGATATGGTTGCTCGTAACCTTACTGACTACCAGCATTACAGCGAATTTGCCCAAACACTCGACCATCCATTTATCAGGCTCTCTGTTTTCTGGAAAACCTTTTCAAAAAAATATGCCGGTCCTGGTTCAGCACGTAAATTTGGCATGGACATAGCTTTGGACAGATTCAATAAGATCAATCAGCATGAGGGGGTTATCATATCGCTGGATGCAGATGCCGTGGTATCAAAAAATTACCTGAGTGATATTTATGCCCATTTTAAAAACAACCCCAAACAGGATGCTGCTACCATTTACTTCGAGCACCCTTATCAGGAAGGTGACGACCCAATCATTTTGTATGAACTCTACCTGAGGTATTTCCGGCATGCTCTGGAATGGAGTACTTACCCGCATTATTTTTACTTTATTGGTTCATGTTTTGCTGTGAAAGCATTGCCGTATGCCAAACAAGGCGGCATGAACCGTAAAAATGCCGGGGAGGATTTTTATTTTTTAAACAAGATAGAGTTAAATGGGGTACTCGGGGAATGCAATAAACCTGTTGTATATCCATCGGGCAGGATATCTGACCGTGTGCCCTTTGGCACAGGTCCCGAAGTGAAAAAGATAAAGAATGAAGGTGGATATGATGTTTACAGCCTCAGGTGTTTTGAAGAACTTTCAGGGTTGGTAAAATTCATCAACACATCATATAATATGACCAGGGCTGAATATGATAAGCAAATAAAGGCCTTTGATAAACCGGTACAGGCATATTTATCAAAGATCTATCTCCGGGATGCCATGGAAAATGCCAGAAATAACAGCACAAACAAGGCATCATACTTAAGGCGGATTTACCGGTATTTTGATACTTTTAAAGTCATACGGTTACTGAATTACCTGTCAGAACACTTGCATACAAAAAATGATGTAACCATTGAGAGTTCCGGGCTTGCTGATAAACTGGGGATTAAGTATGACGACCGTTCGGGGGAATCTTTGCTGGAAGCCTATCGGAAATATGACAGAACAAAATAAAAAAACCGGGCAAGCTACTTGCATCGCACCGCTACAACCGCCTACCCTTGCTTCCTTCCGGACCTGGGGGAGTTCAGCAGGAGCTGGTCGTACAAGACTTACCCGGGCTGCAAATATAATAATTTTTGTTTCCCAAAATGAAAAAATGAATAAGTTTTTTTTTATTTTGAATAATTGAATAATAGAACAACGAATGAAGAATAACGAATTAAATCCCCCGATTCTACTGTGTTTTATTTTATTTCATAATTCGTTTTTCTATTGTTCAAATGTTCTGTTGTTCTAATAATACCACCAACCATTGAGAACTTACAAAAATCCTATGGGCTGGCAG
>JBNJGX010000137.1:0-6777 GCA_051748025.1 Bacteroidota bacterium | reverse complement strand
ACAGATGAAAAAAAGAATCGGAGTTTATATTTGTCATTGTGGTGGAAACATATCCGACTATGTGGACACAACAGCCGTAAAAGAAGCTGTTGAAACCGAAGAGGGCGTGCATCTGGCCAAAGAAACGATGTTTGCCTGTGCCGACTCCACGCAAAAAGAGATTGTTCAGGACATCCATGAACAGAAGCTGGATGGGCTAGTCATTGCTTCTTGCTCTCCAAAACTACATTTGTATACGTTTAGAAATGTCGCTGAACGAGGCGGCCTAAATCCATACAATTATGTTCAAACTGATATACGCGAACAATGTTCCTGGTCTCATAACAACAAGCCGGTTCAGGCAACAATTAAAGCCATTCGGTTGGTTCGAGCTGCTATCGAACGCGTTAAGCATAGTGAAGCCCTTTCTCCATACGAAATAACTGCTAAAAATGCGGTGCTGGTTATTGGAGCCGGAGTTTCAGGAATGCGCGCTGCCATAAATCTGGCAGATATGGGTAGCGAAGTCTTCCTGATAGAAAAAAACTTTTTTGTCGGTGGACATACTACCCAGATGGACAAACTTTTTTCTACCGACGAAACAGGTAAAGAATTGGTTAAAAACCTTTACTATAAAGTTAAAAACCGCCCACGCATTCAGTTATTTACAGGTGCAGAACTAAAAAAAATCCAGGGTACCATAGGTAATTTTAATGCTTCCGTTTCAATTAAACCACGATATGTCAAAGCCGGCAGTGATTCAGAAATCCTTATCAAAGCTACTGAAGAATATGAAGAACAAAAAGTCCCGGATGCATTTAATTTTAACCTAACCAACCGCAAAGCCCTTTATCTTGATTATGATGGAGCACATCCTAATATTCCGGTTATAGACAAAGCACATTTTAATCCCTCGGAAAAATTCCTGAAAAAATATGGTGCTTTTCTTGACCTAAATCAAAAAGAAGAAACACTGAATCTGAATATTGGTGCCATTATGGCAACAACAGGCTTTGATCCTTATGAACCGAAAAAAGGTGAATATGGCTATGGAGAGTCGGACAAAGTAATCACACTTCAGCAATTAAAACGATTGATCGAATTAAACGATAAAAAACTGATATACCATGGACAAACCATAAAAAATATTGCCTATATCTATTGTGTTGGAAGCCGTCAGAAGGATGGACCGAATAAATATTGTTCGCGCTATTGTTGCACAGGGGCAATTCATAGTTCCTTACAGCTACGGAAAAAATTTGACAATATCAACACCTATCATTTATACCGTGACATCCGCACATATGGAAAACAGGAACTACTTTATGAAGAATCAAGCCTCAATGGTGACATTTACTGCAAATTTGCTGTGGACGACCCCCCTGTTGTAGAAATCAACAATAATCAGCCCAGGATTACTTATCATGATCTGCTTTTTGACAATGAAGCCTTTGAAATAGAGCCAGATCTATTAGTCTTAGTGACAGGTATGATACCCCGTAGCGACAGCCATCAAGTTACTAATGTGCTGAAAATTCCTGCCGGGAGCGATCACTTTTTCAATGAGGTACATCCAAAGCTTCGCCCTGTGGAAACCACCATCGACGGAATTTATATAGCCGGAACCTGTCAGGGCCCTAAAAATATCACCGAATCGATGAATTCAGCCTTGTCAGCTACAGCTAAAGCAAATGCTCTGGTAAACAGTGGAAAGATTAGCATGGAGCCCATGGTTATTACCATAAACCCGCATACCTGTGAATGGTGTGAAAAATGTCTGAATGCTTGTCCATATAATGCTATCTCGCAGTCCGAAACTGATGAAGGTAAAATAATAGCGACAGTAAATCCGGCTGTTTGTAAAGGTTGTGGTGCTTGCGCTCCTGTTTGCCCTAAAGATGCTATCGATATTGTAGGCTATACCAACGATCAAATATATTCCAGTATTAATGGACTAATTCAGGAGGTGAATTATGAACCCTAATCAACAACAAAAAAATAATACTTTGACCGTAAAACAAGTCAAAGATAAATACCCTGTCAGTCAAAAAGTCAAAGATAGTGTCAAAGAATTTAAAAAAATCAGCAAAAAAATTCTTGAGTCGCTGGAAAAGGGCCAGAAAACAATTCCTCAACTTGTAAAAGATACCGGCATGGAGACCGGCATGGTAACATGGTATGTAATGTCCATGGAGAAATTTGGCTTTATTGAAGCCAATGACGTGGATGATGATGACTTTTATTTTTACAGAATTCCTCAAAAAGAAGTATGATGAACAAGATTGATCCAGAATACTCCGGTAAACTAAAAAAGTTTGGTGCAATAGATATCAATGCATGCTATAATTGCGGAAATTGCACAGCCATCTGTCCTCTTTCTGATGAAAACAACTCTTTTCCAAGAAAGATGTTACGCGCCAGCGTATTAGGCCTGGATGACAAAATTAAATCTTCACTTGATCCATGGTTATGCTATTATTGCGGAGAATGTACAGAAACCTGCCCAAGAGAAGCATTTCCAGGCGAACTAATGATGACACTGCGTCGATATTTGACGACAAAATATGACTGGACCGGCCTTTCCGGTATACTCTATAAACATGTATGGGCTAATATCTTGTATTTCTTGCTCATTATCGTCGCTGTTATTGGCTATGCCTTTTATAAAGATTTCGACACTGCTGCCATCATGCATACCGGCCATCTTTTTGAAATCATTGCCATTGCCGGCGTTTTTGCTGTTATTTTACTCCCGAATATTATCCGCATGTGGTGGCTCAGTATTCTTAAACCAAAAAAATCCGTGCCTATAAAAACATACGCCACAAAGCTATGGGAACTGATTGTTCATATGTTTACTCAAAAACGAACCCTCGACTGCGAAAATAAAACCATACGCTGGTTTGAGCACTTTATCCTGGTTTTGGGGTATTTGGCATTGCTATTTACTACTGTAGTTTTAGACTGGTTCAATACCGAAAATACCTTTATCATAATTTTAGGTTATGTGGAAAGTGCTATTATTTTTATTGTCACTTTCATTTTTATCCTGGAACGCTATCAGAAGAAAATAGAACAAACAGCCCATTCACATCCAAGTGATTGGCTTTTTGTCATTTGGCTATTTTTAATGGGGTTAACAGCTTTTATTGTCAGGTTATTTGTTGACCTAAACATCATTGATCGTCAGTTGTGGATGTATTTAATTCATGTCATTGTGCTGGGTCAATGGGCTTTAATCATTGTTCCTTTTGGTAAATGGACACATTTTTTATATAGATCCTTTGCTATGTATTTCGCAGAATTACAAAAAGCCTGATTCGCTGTTTGCTGGATTTTTTTCTAATTCCTAACTTTTATTATTCATGCAATAACTTTAGGCCAAATAAAGGGTGTAGAAAACCAATATTTTTTTTACTTTTGCATACCAGAAAAAAGTTTAGGGCATGTATTCTTCCGATACTGGTTGGAAAAACTACAAGACCTAAAAAAATGGGGCATTAGCTCAGTTGGCTAGAGCGTTTGACTGGCAGTCAAGAGGTCATCGGTTCGACTCCGATATGCTCCACAACTAAAAAACAGGCAGTTATAAGGATTTCCTTAACTGCCTGTTTTGTGTTTATACTAACTTTTATACCAGGCTGGCATTTTGTAACATCTTTCAAAGTGGTATCACAAAAAACATATTTACCTTTGACCCGTCAAATAAATTGAGAACTTAAGAATTGTTATGCTCAAAAATCAGGAGATTTTCTTCCACGTTGGATTACCAAAAACAGCATCAACCTATCTGCAACGCAAAGTATTTCCAAAATTCAAAGGGATACATTATGTAAAAAAACATGATTTTAAAAAACATGATGCAATCATAGCCCGCTCAAAAATGCCGTTATTATTCTCTACGGAGATGGATTTAGGCATTGGCAAACCCAATGCAAAAAAAGCCTATGATTTTGCCGAGAAATATCCTGATACAAAAGTTATTCTTGTTTTACGACGTCATGATAAATGGATCGCATCAAAATACAAATATTATATTCGGAAAAACGGCACATTACCTTTTCGGGAATTCTTTAATGTTAATGATAAAAACAATAGTCTTATCCGCAATGAACATCTTGAATACCGAACAATAATAGCTTTGCTCGAAAAGCTTTATAATCACAAACCGCTGGTTATGTTTCAGGAAGAATTTAAAAATGATCCGGATCATAGTTTATCCTTTCTGGCTCAGTATTGTAAGGCTGAACTGGATCCCAAAACAATTAAGAAATCCAGGGTAAACACTTCATTTAACAATAAGCAACTACATATCTTACAAGCTTTTAACAACAATTTTGTCTTTGATAATCATAAACATAACAAGTTAACAAAAAAGCTCCGGGCCTTTCTCAACATTACACTTGCCTTTTTTTCCAATATCGTTGTCCCTGAAAGCCGATATCCTAACCCGCTAATTCCAAAAGAAGATCTTGAAAATATCAGAAAAACCTATGAAAAAGACTGGCAATACTGTGTGGACTATGCTGCTCATCATCGTAAAGTATACCTTTAATCGTGGAATATATGAGTTTGAATTGCAATAATCCTATAAATTCCACACTTCTTAAGCAACTGCTACTTTCATTTTTCACTTTTCATTTTTTCAATCATGCGTGTATGTGTTAAAGTTTTTGTCATGGCTCGGTTCATCATAAAAAAACCATAGCAAATCATGAAGAGATATCTGACAGTTGCCGCCTTGAGGAAAATATTTCAGCCCGCATCATAGCTGTTTTTTCAGGTCTGTTTTTTGCAAGCGGTTGCAATTCTCCTGCTTGGTATTATTGAGCTGAATGTCTTTTCCTGTTTATTTTTGTCTATTGTAACAGGCATAGGTTTTGGAGGAAATTTCGTGCTTTTTGCCAAAAAGACATCAAATCATTGGACTGGAAAAACTTTCAAGGATTTATCCTTTCGTCTTTCTCGGATATGCTATTGCCGGCATTACTGGCCCGCTTGCCGGAGGATTATTATTTGATAGCTTTGGAAATTTTACGATTGCCACAACTATTGCTGCAACATTAAGCTTAGCCGGTGGTAGTATTTTCCTGGTAAATTATTTACGAAATTAGCTTTACTTTTGTAAAACAGATTGACTTTACAAAAAATACCTGTTAACGCTGGTGAAAAAAATTTAAATCAACAAAAGGACGTTACTTTTTCAGAACAACATGCTGATAATCTCAAACTTATTAAAAGCCAATTAACAGCTCAGGAACCCACTTATTCAATAATAAAAACCTATAAATAAACACTTGATTATGCTAAAACAAGAAATAAAAAACGCAGCGGAATCAATTTTACAATCACGCCTTAATCCAGACTTACACATCACCCATACTCATGTAATAGGTGGAGGATCCATCAATGCAGCATGGAAAATTGATACCAATCAGGAAACAACATTCTTTTTAAAACATAATCATCGCACAAAATTTCCTGGCATGTTCGAAAAAGAAGAACAAGGCTTAAAACTCATGCGGGAAACAAATACAATTCATATTCCAGAAGTTATAGGAGTGGGGAATACTCAAGAAGATGCTTTCATTCTTATGGAATACATTTCCACATCAAAAAAAACATCTTACTTCTGGTCGCATTTTGCAAAAAATCTTGCAAAAATGCACCAAAACAGTGATGACCAATATGGACTGGATCATGACAACTATATGGGCTCGCTTCAGCAACACAATAAACGCCATACATTATGGTACGATTTCTTTATTCTGGAACGTTTAGAACCACAATTGCACCTTGCACGCAACAAAGGATTGATGAATCATGGCCATGTTCAACAATTTGAACAATTATATAAAGAATTACAAAACCTTATTCCACAAGAAAAACCAGCTCTGGTTCATGGCGATCTTTATAGCGGAAATTTTGTTGTGAATCAATATGGTGAAGCTTCGATTTTAGATCCTGCTGTTGCCTATAATCACCGGGAAGTAGATATCGCTATGTCCACACTTTTTGGAAAATTTGATGCTGAATTTTACCAAACCTATCAACAATATTATCCTATGGAAAAAGGATGGGAAGATCGATTGGATATTTATAACCTTTATCCTCTGTTGATTCATGTCAATTTGTTTGGAATGGGCTATCTATCCAGCGTTGAACGCATCATTAAAGATTTTTAGGTTTGATTTTTTCAACCCTCCTTTGATGGCGACCACCTTCAAAATCAGCATTTAAATAGGTACTGACAATTTCCCAGGCTATCTCTTTACCAACAAATCGACCCGGCATAGCAAGAACATTAGCATTGTTATGTTGCTTAGCCAGTGCTGCAATTTCCGGTATCCAGGATAAGGCTGCCCGCACGTTCGGATATTTATTGGCCGTCATACTAACACCATTACCACTGCCACATATCAAGATTCCAATCGTTAACCTTCCATCGTTAATATCTTTTGCCAAAGGATGAACACTATCCGGATAATCCATGCTATCTTCGCTGTTGGTTCCATAATCAATAAGCGCATAGCCCGATTCAATTAACCTGGATTTAATATACTCCTTCAACTCGTAACCTGCATGATCACTCCCTATAGCAATTTTTTTTGTTTTGTCAACCATTGTTAATATTTATTTTGCCATTCGTTAATTTATAATAATTGTAATTTTGTCAAGTGTTCTTTGAATCAATTTATTTGTTTTAGTAAGCCAACAGCTGCTTTTTCTATAGTTGTTGATCTTTAAAATGTTGTTTATTTATCAACAAGTTTATTAATAGTATTGTTTAAAACCTAT
>JBNJGX010000136.1:0-6825 GCA_051748025.1 Bacteroidota bacterium | reverse complement strand
TGATAAAGTAGATTTTCTTGAAAATAAAATTGATAAAATGAATGAAACACTCCCCGTTCTCACCAATTTCATCATTCCCGGAGGTTATATCCCTGCAGCCACCTGTCACATAGCAAGGACTGTATGCCGCCGGGCTGAGCGGGCAACAGCGACCATAACCAATAAAAGGGATGTCAACCCGGCTGTTATCAAATATTTAAATCGTTTATCAGACTATTTATTCGTGCTGGCGCGGTATCTCACACATAAAAACAATAATATTGAAAATTTGTTGACAAATGACGTTTGATTAATGATATTTTTTTTATATTCGCAGTCCTGAAAAAAACGGATAAAAAAGGGAAATTTTTATGTATTGGACACTTGAATTAGCATCAAAACTGGAAGACGCACCATGGCCTGCTACAAAGGAAGAGCTTATTGATTATGCCATACGTTCAGGAGCTCCTTTAGAAGTAATTGAAAACCTTCAGGAAATTGAAGATGAAGGTGAATCTTATGACAGCATTGAAGACATCTGGCCGGATTATCCCAGCAAAGATGATTTTTTCTTCAATGAAGATGAGTATTAGAAATTATCGCTCTATTCTAAATATCGTTTGATTTGAAAAAATCTTTGTATTTTGCAACCTTATTAATGGTTTTACCATCTTGTTTTTTGAATATTAACTTTTAAGATCTTACCTATGCAAAAATTTTACTTACTGGCTTTGGCTATGTTATTAATAAACATGGCATTTGGAGAAAACTGGAAAAAAATCCACGAAGAAGGGCCTGTTGAACCACAAATTCAAATGATCCCTGCCACTGATAATGAACAAATTATCAAATTCAATTTAAACGCTTATAACCTGGACCGTGTGCAAACGCCGCGTGGTGAAGCTTTCACAATAAGTTCCCCGGAAGCAAGTTCTTTGCTACACAAAGGCGCCCCGGACATGCCCAAGCTGACTGCTTCAGTCATTATCCCTGACAAAGCCGGCATTGAACCGGAAGTCATCTACAACGATTACATTGAAATTGAAAACATTGATGTAGCCCCGTCAAAAGGCAGCCTGCTCAGAACACAAGACCCGGAACAGGTGCCTTATACATACAGCGGGGTATATAACCAGGATCAGTTTTTTCCAACCACGGAAGCTGTGTCTTCTGAACCATACATCATCAGAAATTACAGGGGCATCAGCGTTACAGCGTTTCCTTTCCGGTACAACCCTGTACAAAAAACTTTACGCATATATACAGACGTAACCGTTAGAATCAATCACACTGATGATGAAACAGTTAATGCCATTGAACAAAAACAACAAATCGCTTTCTCCGAAGACTATCAGGAAATTTACAAAAACCATTTTCTGAACTTCTCTCAGGAAAAATACACACAGCTCGAGGAAGGTACCCCCGGCCGCATGCTGATCATCGCCTATGATGATTTTATGGATGAAATGGAACCCTATGTCACCTGGAAGCGTGAAAAAGGCATTGAAACTGAAATCGTAGATATGGCAACAGTAGGTTCAACAGCTGCAGACATTGGTACGTACATTGAAGATGAATTCAACACCAACGGCTTGAATTACGTATTGCTGGTTGGCGATGCCCCACAAGTACCCACAAACGAAGTAAACAGCGACAGCGACAATGAATACGTTTACCTGCATGGAAGCGATCACTACGCCGACTGTTTCATTGGCCGTATCAGTGCCGAAACCGGAGCAGGTGTTACCAACCAGGTGAACAAGCTCATTGAATACGAACGGGATTATGACAACACCAACACCTGGTTGGAAAATGCACTTGGTTCAGCTTCCAATGAAGGTGGCGGCAGCCAGGGCGATGACGGGGAATCAGATGAAGAACACATGGCCAATATTCACATAGACCTCGAAAATTTCGGCTATACCACTACCACCGTTAACCAGGATGGTGGCTCCAATGCAGAAATATCCGCTGCTGTTAATGACGGCACCGGTGTGATTAACTATGTGGGACACGGAAGTGAGACATCATGGGTAAATACCGGATATTCAAACACAGAAGTCAACAACCTGACAAACGACAATAAATATCCTTTTATCTGGAGTGTGGCATGTGTCAACGGTGATTTTAGAGATAATACCTGTTTTGCCGAAGCCTGGATGCGTGCTGACAATGCCGGAACACCTGCCGGTGCTGTTGGAATTCTGGCTTCTACCATTAATCAGTCATGGAATGAACCAATGGACGGGCAGGATGAAATGAATGATTTGCTTGTTGAATCTTACGTAGATAACATAAAACGAACATACGGAGGACTGTCATTTAACGGCATGTTCCATATGATTGAAGAATATGCATCTGCTTCAGGACCGGAAATGGCCGACACATGGACTCTTTTTGGTGATCCTTCTATGATGGTACGTACCAAAACACCAGGTGACATGGTTATTTCTCACAATGATGTCATCAGTGTCGGCGAAGACAACTTTGCTGTAAATTGCGATGCCGAAAATGCACTGGTATCCCTGACAAAAGAAGAAAGCGGGGAAACCATTATTATCGGAACCGGTTATGTTTCAGGTGGATCAACCACAGTTGACATTGACCCCTTTACTGAACCCGGCAATATGAAAATCACCATCACCGCTTATAATAAAACAACTTACCAGGAAGATATCATGGTAATCGTGCCGGAAGGACCATATGTTATCTTAAATGATGTGATTATTGATGATGCTGCAGAAAATAACAACGCATTGCTCAATAACGATGAATCTGCACTGCTGGATGTGACCCTGGGAAATGTCGGTGTAGATCCTGCCAATGGGATTAATGCTGAAATTTCAAGCCCATATCCCGAACTCAGCATCACTGATAATACTGCAGATTATGGTGACATAGCTGCAGATAACACCGCTTTTGTAGATGATGCTTATGCCATATCACTTGCAGACGGTGTGGAAGACCAGACGGTCATACCTGTGGATTTTACCATCACTGACAATGATACAAGCATATGGCATGCAACGCATAACCTTACTGTACATGCCCCTGAACTTAATCTTAGTTTTGATCACGTTGATGACGCTGCAGGCAATGGAAATGGCATCATGGACCCGGGAGAAACCGTTATCCTGTATTTCCGGGCTGAGAACAACGGCCACAATACCGCTGTTGAAGGGAACTGCAACATAAACATTACTGAAAATGCCGCCGCTGTTGACACCGATGTTACAGTAAATGAATTAACCGAAAGCAGTAACGAACTGGTCGGTTTTACTGTTAATGTGGATGCCTCAGCACCTTCAGGCAGTTCAATGACAGCAGACCTGGTTTATACAAGCGGTGAATATACCGCCAACCTGAATGTGAGTTTACCTGTCGGATTACAGATTGAAGACTGGGAAAGCAACGACTTTGAAACATTCAACTGGGAAAATGATGACACCTATCCATGGACAATTGTGTCTGATGTGGTATATGAAGGTGATCATGCATCAAAATCCGGAGATATCACCCACGATCAAACCACTGTCCTTACAATAAACCTGGATGTTACCACAGCAGGGGATCTGACTTTCTACAAAAAAGTTTCCTGCGAACAGGGAGAAGAATATTGGGGCACTTATTACTGGTATGATTACCTTGCCTTCTATCTTGACGGTAACATGGAAGCACAATGGGATGGTGAAGTGGACTGGACACAGGAAACTTATGCCATTTCAACCGGCCAGCATGAGCTTAAATGGAAATACGAAAAAGATGGTGTTGAAAGTGCCGGCGAAGATGCTGCATGGTTAGACAACATTGCATTGCCACCTCATGACCAGGCTACCATCATCCAACAACAAAACATGGATGTAAAAGATTTCAGCCTTAGCATTATGCCCAATCCTGCTTCTGACAGGGCCAACGTGCTCTTTAACCTGACAGAGCAATCAGATGTAAACATAAAGCTCATTGATATGCACGGACGGGTTGTCAGAAACATTTACGATCAGGAAAGCCCGCAGGGAAAATACAATGTTACTTTTGATGTGAATTCACTGTCCGAAGGCATGTACATGATATTTTTCAGCACCGGAAATGAACAAAAAACCGAAAAGCTGATGATTTCAAAATAGTTACAATAATTATAAATGAAATATTGTTTTAATGATTGCATTTCTTAAAACAAAACCTAACCAATCAGTCGTAAAGGTTTCTGTTAATAAAGTTAATAACGGTTAAAATCGGTTGCTTATGATTCCCCCAACCGAAATGAGAGGCTTTAGGGGTTAGGGGTTAGGTTTTAGGATTTAGGAAAAGTTTCCCTCCTAAAACCTAACCCCTAACCCCTAACACCTAAACCCTATTAATCGCAACCATTATTAACCGTTCTTAACCATTTTTAACTGATTAGTTGCAATAGAATATATCTGTCATTATGAAAAGAGTTTTATTAACCACTGTCTTTTTACCCCTGGCTTTCTTATTGTCTGCACAGAATTACCTTCCCGATTCCCTGCAAAGCAAATACCACATGCTCACATGGGAAGAATATGAAAACCGGAATCAACCAAAGTCCCGTGATATTACACCCACTGATCCACCTGATGGCGATGTAAGAAGCATTGCCGAATGGGAGCGTAACCAGGGGGTAATCATTGCTTATCCCATGTGGGATTCAGAGTTTGGTATCCCCATAAGCTTGATACAGCAACTTGCCGATATCACACATGTATATCTGATTTATGCCGATGACGGAGACCTTTCAGACATTCAGGGTATTTTAGCTGATGGAAATGTTAACACTGACAGCGTTAGTTATCATAATGTACCTGCCGATACTTACTGGACACGGGATTATTCACCCTGGTTCATTCAACATGGCACCCCACCGGAAGCCGGTATAATAAATTTTGAATATAATCGCAATCGTCCCGATGACAACAATGTACCGGTTGAATTTGGCAATATTCTGGGTGTCCCGGTATTTGGCATGGAAGTAGCCCACACCGGCGGCAATTACATGAGCGATGGCATGGGTAAAGCGGCCTCTACATCACTTGTCTATAATGAAAATTCCTCAGATTATTATTACATTTCATCAACAGAGGTTGACAATCGGATGGAAAATTACCTTGGCATCGATGATTATATGGTGGTTGATGATCCAATGGGAGCATATATCGAACATATAGATTGCTGGGCCAAATATCTTGATGTTGACAAAATAATAATCGGTGAAGTACCCGAATCTGACAACCAATACGGAGATTACGAGGCAGCCGCCGATTATTTTGAAAATCATCAAAGCTCATACGGTACCAATTACGAAGTATATCGTGCGTACAGTCCGGATGGCCAGCCTTATACAAATTCACTGATCATGAACGGACACGTGTTTGTACCTGTTCCAACCGGTTCGGGCAGCGAATGGAATGACGAAGCCATAGCCGTATATGAAGAAGCCATGCCGGGGTATCAGATCCATACCGTGGAAAATACCTCCGCTCCCTCATGGCAATCAACCGATGCCTTGCATTGCCGCACACACGAAGTGGCTGACGTGGAAATGCTTCATATCTATCATCAACCTATAACCGGACTGCAAAGTGCTGATTCTAATTATGACATAACGGCTGACATTGCCAGTTATGGAGGCCATAACCTTATCAGCGACAGCCTGAAAGTGTTTTATTCTGTCAACGACGGCAACTGGCAGGAAACCATGATGATCCATGATGCAGGAGATACCTATTCTGCCACCATTCCATCACAAAACCCCGATGATACAGTGAAATATATCATACATGCCGCTGATGAAAGCGGGCGCAGTGAAAGCCACCCCGTCATAGGCTTCCCTGACCCACATGTTTTTGTGATTAATGAGGGAGCAAGCCTCCCCGAGAAAACAAAAAAACCGGTGATATCCTGCTTTCCCAATCCTGCAAAAGACAGACTAAACATTGCCCTGCATCATTGCAACAATGAAGAAGCTACACTTGTAATAAGCAATATTAACGGAAAAACGCAAAAAGAGATCCATCTTGATAAAGCTGATAACTGGACACTACTAAAATTAAATATTGCTGACCTGGCGCCAGGCACTTATATTATTAGGCTCCTTGGTGAAAAAAATGTTGCAACAGGCAAATTTATCCGGCACTAAAACTACCAATGAATATCCTCAAATAGTGGATATAAGAAAACCATTGGATTTAAAGAATAACAAAAATCAAATTAACAGTTTTCCAAAATTTTCATTGTTTACCAAATAAATTAAACTATTTTTATGGTTCAGTATTAACCAAAACCATATCATTATGAAAAAAATGTTTAGTTTATTATTCCTGGGCTTAGCTGCTGTAATATTTATTACATCATGCAGTAAGCAACCGAAACACATCAACACAATACCGGGTGATTCATTTGCTGTCATCCATTTTAAGCCTGAAAAAGGCAAGCGTGAAGAGATGGTCAAAAAACTTGAAGAAAATGAAAACTATCAGGAAACCATGAAAGACCTCAGGAAAGAAAGTGAAGTTATGGCTGATATCCTTGAGGATTTTATCAAAGACCCATCATCAATCGGGCTTGATATGAATGCTGAAATTTTTGGATTTTCGGCGCCCATGGAAGACAAAAACATGTATTACGGATTGAGTTTTTTAATGAAAAAGCAAGACAAATTCGAGAAAGTACTGAAAGACATTGCCGGAGAAATGGAAATGGACATAACCATCAATGATGAAGATGGTTTTAAACATGTTTCATTTCCCATGGGAATTTTAATCTGGAACAAAGAAAAAGCAATGGCTCTCGGATCAGACAAAGATTTTGATGCCATGGCTAAAGCCAAAA
>JBNJGX010000135.1:0-6867 GCA_051748025.1 Bacteroidota bacterium | reverse complement strand
AACATTTTTGGCTTATCGTAATAGGCCCGTAAGACAATTATCGTACAAACAACGACAATAATTAGCAGATAATCATTATATTGTGCGCTGTTTACGGGGGTTCCTTCAAACATAATACCTGTTTATTTGAGCATAAAGTTAAGCTTTTCCACCGGGTTTCCCTAGTGATAATATGTTTACCATTAGATGATTGCTTGTTTATTCCAGGATAAAATCGGTTTTTCCGATCATGTAATCATCCATGTATAATTGTACTTCATATTTGCCTTCAAGCAAAGTTTGCTGTACATCATAATATATAACCACATCCAGGAAATTGCCGTCATATTGAATATCCCTGCTGGCTGAATATGCCAGTTTTTCTTCTTCAAATGTGAAAACATTTGTATCATCATTTACCAATACATATCCGTCGGGGCGTACAATGCGAAGGTATATTGTCCGTGGGCCGGGTTCTGCAATGTCATTTTCAACAAGCGTAAAACTGGTATTGATTTTATCCACTTTTCCGGCTTTGTCTGTTTCTCTGTCAGAACTGAAAAAATTATCCTTTTTATATGGCTGGGAAGTGATGTTGGTGGCTTTAATCATGGCTGCTTTTTGTACGGTCAACTCAAGTTGGTCGCTTTTGTTTACAACCTCATCCATTTCGTGCTGCAGGCGCTGATGATTTTCCCTTACCTTGTTGCTTTCTTCAATAAGCTCTGTATTAAGTTGGTTAAGTGAATCAATCTGGTAAACGTATGATTTCATGATTTTTCTGAGTGTCTCTACTTCATTTTTATATTTTTGAATAACCGCCGCATTGTTGGCTTTTACTGTCTGTAGTTCATCCAGGAGCGTTGCAATTTTTTCCTTCTCTTCATCAAGTTTGGCAGACATGCTGTCATTTTCAACCTGGATGGAATCATAATCTGAATACAGGGCTTCAAGGTCTTCTTCTATAAGGTCTTTGGCAGAAATGGTTTCACTCAATTCCGTTTCAAGATTCTCATAATCACGGTTTAAATTTACCAAAAAATACCCTGCTACACCAATGGCTATCAGCATAATGATTATTAACAGCGTGAGCAGATTTGTTTTTTGTTTATTGTTCATAGTTTCGATTTGTTTATTTGATTTGCAAAAATACTGATTAATAAACGAAAAAAGAAAAGATTTTATTTGTCAGAAATGATGTAAAGGCAAGTCTTTTCTAATTTTTTTATGTTTGCATAAAATTTATCGTATTTTTAAGCTCATTTTTATGAGTAACAAAGTAAATGGCATGAAAGTTTTTAGTATTGAAACCGGAAATTTTAAAGTTGATGGTGGTGCCATGTTCGGTGTGGTTCCAAAAGTGTTGTGGGAGAGGCTTTACCCGGCTGACCAACAAAACCTTTGTTCATGTGCATGCCGCTCAATGCTGATTGTTGATGATAACAGAAAAATACTGATTGATACGGGTATTGGGAATAAATTGCCTGCAGAAATAGCAAAGCATTATCATATGTTTGGACAAGATACCCTTCTTGGTTCTCTTGAAAAAGTCAATGTTATGCCTGAAGATATTACAGACATCGTGTTGACACATCTGCATTTTGACCATTGTGGCGGAACCACTGAAAAAGATGACAAAGACAGGTTATATCCGGTGTTTCCAAATGCAGAGGTTGTGATAAGCGCTGCACAGTGGGAGTCTGCCATCAATCCGAATCTGCGGGAAAAACCGGCTTACTTTAAAGATAATTTCATGCCTGTACAGGATGCAGGGAAGCTTAAATTATTACATAAGCCCGGTATGCTGACTAAAAACATTGAATTGCGCCTGTATAACGGCCATACAAAAGGGCTTATTTCTGCATTTATCAACACAGGCAAAAAACGGATTGTATTTGCAGGTGATGTATTGCCCGCTTTGCCATATATACGGTTACCTTATATTTCAGCTTATGATATTCACCCGCTGGTAACCCTGGATGAAAAACAAGCTTTGATCAATGAGCTATATTCAAATGACGATGTGCTGTTTTTACAGCATGATATTGATAATGAAGCATGCACATTGAAAGATACCAAAAAAGGAATCAGGGAAGATAAAGTATTTAAGTTAGATGAAATTATATAAGCCGATTTTTTACATATTGACATTGTTTTTTATGTTTGTCAGTTGTTCTGATGAATACCATGAAAACAGGGTAGAAGAAAAACTTATCAAACATGACTGGGTGTTACATATGTATGTTGATGGTGTCGAAAATCAGGTAATTGAACTTGATACCACAATTTATATTTTTAAAGAAGACGGTACTTTTATCCAAAAGCGCAGTGAAAATCAGGTAGTGGAATCTACATGGGAATTGCTTGACCAGGATTATATCCGCATAGCCTCTTCGGTTTTTAAGATAAAAACCCTGACCAACAGGATCCTTACTCTGAAATACGGTGAGGATGTATTGTATTTTGTGCCTGCCGGCTAATCTGCAAATTTCAATAATGAATCAATATATTCCCTGTTGTTGGCCAGGCGGGGAATTTTATGCTGGCCTCCCAATTTATTTTTGGATTTTAACCAACGGTAAAAGCCACCTTTTTTCATTACCACAACCTCAGGCGGACCTAGTGTCATGTTTTTATATCGTTTGGCGTCGTAATCGGAATTTATCTTTCGCAGGCTTTCATCCAAGATCCTGATGAATTTATCCATATCATCCGGGGGATTATCAAATTCAAACAACCACTGATGGGCAGCATTGCTTTTGTTTTTGTTGAAATACCTCGGAGCGGCAGTGTATTCCCTGATATTTGCCCCGGTTTCTTCACATGCTATTTCCAGGGCTTTTTCGGCATTATCAATGATAAGTTCTTCGCCGAAAGCATTGATAAAATGTTTGGTACGTCCTGTAACGCGTATTTTATATGGATTGGTTGAAGTAAAACTAATTGTATCGCCAATTTTATACCGCCACAATCCGGTGTTTGTGGTTATAACAATGGCATAATTCTTTCCGGTTTCCACATCACGCAAAGGGATGGTTTGGGGTGAATCCTTATCAACTTCATCCATGGGAATAAATTCATAATAAATGCCATAGTCTAGCATCAGCAGCATATCATCTGAATTCAGGTTGTCCTGAATGCCAAAAAAGCCTTCTGATGCATTGTAGGTTTCCAAATATTTCATGTGTGGGTTGGAAATAATGCTTTCATACAATTTCCGGTAAGGTGAAAAACTCACGCCGCCATGGATAAAAAGCTCAAGGTTGGGCCACACTTCAGAAATATCTTTTTTGCCTGTAATCTCCAAAATACGGCGCAGCAGCACCAAAAACCAACTGGGCACCCCTACCATATTGGTAACATTGTTGTTTATGGTGGTTTGTGCAATGCGCTCTATTTTTTCTTCCCATTCTTCCATCAGTGCTATTTCCTGATTGGGGACTTTCTGAAAATATGTCCAGAATGGTAAATTACGTAAAATCACAGCCGAAAGGTCTCCGTAAAATGATTTTTCATTCATATTCCCCACCTGGTGGCTCCCGCCAAGAGCAAGAGATTTGCCGGCAAATACTTTGGTCTCAGGGAATTGATTGATATAAAATGCGTAAATGTCTTTGCCGCTTTGGAAATGACAGCGCTCGAGGGATTCTTTTGATATGGGAATGAATTTGCTCCGGTCTGAAGTGGTGCCGCTGGATTTGGCAAACCAATATATATCTGTAGGCCATAAAATGTTTTGTTCTCCATTTAAAATGCGCTGTACATCTGCTTTGATGTCATCGTAATCATTTACCGGCAAACGGGTTGAAAATGTTTTATAATTTTTTATTTCTGTGAATTTATATTTCTTCCCATACTCGGTATTTTTTGCCAGATCAAGAAGTTCACTAAGTTCGCGATTTTGTACTTTATGTGGATATCGCCGGAACTCTTCTATCTGCTCCAGGCGTTTTATATTTATCAGATTCAGTATTGAGTTAATTACAGCCATATATTTACAATTCCCGACAAAAATGATTATTTTTAGCAAATATAAAAAGTTTTTTTAACATGAATTGGCTCGACATTATTATTCTCGTCCCGGTTTTATGGTTTGGCTATAAAGGATTTAAAAATGGACTGGTAAAGGAAATTGCAGGGCTGGCCGCTTTGTTTTTTGGTGTATGGATAGCGGTAAATTTATCCCATTATCTTGAAAATTTGTTGAATGATAACACCGAAATCAATGAAAGTTATTTGCCACTGATTGCTTTTGCTACCTTATTTGTGGTTTCTGTGGTGCTGGTACGCCTGCTGTCAAAAAGTATGGACAGCCTGGTTAAAGCTGTTGCACTTGGTTGGGTCAATAAATTGACCGGCCTTGTATTTGGTGCTGCCAAAGCCCTGCTTATAATTGGTGCTGTGATTTTTATTTTCGACCAGTTTATTGTCTCAAAACTTGAATTGATACCACAACATGTTATGGATAACTCACTCCTTTATCAGCCAATAAATGAATTGATAGAAATTATTTATCCAAAACTGAAAAACCTGCGCCTTGAGGATTTGACATTATCATAAAATTTTTACCTTCTTATCTTATAATTTAATAGCATAAAATTCAAATAATTTCATTAATTTTAAACCGGCTTGTTATCAAATTATAAAAATATGATTCAATAAGGATTTGAGATATAACATACTATAATACGCCAGGATATGCGCTCGTTATTATTTTTCTTTTGTGTTTTATTGTTTCATACAATCCTTTCGGGGCAACAAAGCCAACAGGATAAAATTGATTCGCTTTGCAGTGAAAGCATTCTGTATGCCGACTCACTAGGAAATAAAGCCGTTGATCTTGCACAGGAAGCCATCAAACTGGCAAAAGTATCACAGGATAGCTGCCGTTTGGCAAATCCTTATTACAGCATGGGGGTAGCATTGCATTCAAAATCCAAATACAAAAGGGCAAGTAAAAATTATCTGAAAGCCTTTGAGGTGGCAGAATCATGCAAAAATGATGAAATTGCTGTCAAAATAAGCAATAACTTAGGTATTCTGTATCGCATGACAGAACAATACGATGTGTCTGCATCGTGGTACAAAAAGGCACTGAAATTTTCCCGGATCAACGGGGATGTCCAGGGACAGATACAGGCACTGAACAACCTTGGAAGCCTTTATGGTTATCAGGATGACAACAAAAAAGCATTGTCATATTTCAGGGAGAGCCTTGATCTGATGGAAGCACACCCCGAAGAAAACCAGGAAGAGGCTTCAGTGCGAATCAACATAGGCTGGATTTTATATGCATTAGACAAAAAAGCAGAGTCAATGCAGGCTTATAATGCCGCTTTAAATGTGCTGGAAGAAAATCCTGACCCTTATGCCCGGGCAGTATGCCTTAAAAACATGGGAGAAATTTTCCTGGAAGAAGGAAATTTTCAACAGGCGTATGATAAACTCAAAGCAGCAGAGCCACTTTATGAGCAGTTTGATAACAAAAGCAGCAAGGCAGATTTGTTTCATTTATTGTATCAGGCCGAACTGGGCAGGCAAAAGCATAAGGCTGCCCTTGATTACCTTGAAAAGTACCAGGCATTACAGGATAGCATCAATACCCGGGATATGCATGCGTTATTGGCTGACATACAGGCCAAATATGATAATGAGCGCCTGAAAAAGGAGAAACTACAACAGGAACAAGAGCTTGACAGACGGCGTAACTTTATCATTATCGGTGCATTGCTGCTGAGTTTGCTGTTGATACTGTTGTTGTTTTTTCTGCGTATCAATCACATACGAAAACGCAACAACAAAATTTTATCCGGCAAAAACAAGACTATACAGGAAGGCCTGGGATACGGAAGGTATGTGAAAGAAAAGATAATGAAGCATTGCCCGGCTAATGTTGAACAATACCTGCGTGATTATTTTATACTTGACATGCCCCGCGACATTGTGGGTGGTGATTTTTATATGTTGAGAGAAAAACACGGTGCTATGTATGTGCTTGTTGGTGATGCCACCGGACATGGTATTCCCGGTGGATTTATTTCACAAAATTGTCTTTATCTTTTTGATGATGCCATCCAGGCATATTCTGATCCGGAAGATATCATCAATGATGTGATAAAACGCTGGGACATTCAGTCTGCCAAAGCAGGTGATTATGATGACGGCTTTACAGTAAGCCTTGTAAAAATACAGCCGGGGAGAAAGGCCATACTTGCATTGTGGAAACAAAAAGCGGTGTTAAAAAAAGACAGGGAAACACAAACCCTCCGGCATTCCAGGTTCAAAACAAAATCCGGGGCTTCGGTAATAAACCTGGCATTGAAACCGGGGAACATGCTTATCCTTACCTCAGATGGTTTTTATGACCAGCTTAGCGAAAAAGAAGAGAAAACCATGAAATTTGCACGGTTCAGGGAACTGCTTGAGAATTGCCGTTGTGATACCGCTGAAAATATGAAGCAATGTTTGCTGGATGCTTTTTATGAGCATAAAAGTAATCAGGTGCAAACGGATGATGTGATGGTGGCCGGTATGATGTTTTAGGCGCTCATTGCATCAACCTTAGAGGCGGGTTAGAAAACACCATGAAAAGAACGATTTACGGTCGTGTTCACTGTACAAAGTTATATTTTTTTGTTTTTATCGCAGATAATTGGAGCTAAGATGCACTAATTAGAGTCTGTCTATAAAGTCCGCTGGCGGCGTTATACTCGTCTGAAAAATCCTCATTTACGAAAGTAAACTCCGGTATTTTCAGACTTCGAAAGCCTTGCCAGCGAACTTTATAGAACAGATTGCGCCAAGCTAAGCCCGTGAAAAGGGAATTAGCATAGTTCTTTGAAACTTTTCAGCAGAAACCTGTAGGTAGCCAATCCTACCTGGGAAAGC
>JBNJGX010000134.1:0-6936 GCA_051748025.1 Bacteroidota bacterium | reverse complement strand
AAGCTATGAAGAAGGTAAAAATCAGGCATTAAGTCCCTTTTCTATCAGTATAGCTATGGCAATGACTTATGATGGTACTGCCTGGCGCACCAAATGGGATATGGCCAAAACCATGCATTTTCCGTTTTCAAGAGAGAAAAACCATGAAGCCTGGACACAGATGCTGAACCATTTTAAACAGTTAAAAACCCCTCTCTTTAAACTTGCCAATGCTGTCTGGGCACAGGAAAATTACCATTTTGAGGAAGATTTTTTATCCGGTCTCAAAGATTTTGACGCCAAAGTAGAACATGTGAACTTCAAAAGCACTGTGGAACGTGAAAAAGGCAGGAGAAAAATCAATCAGTGGGTAGAATCTAAAACTGAAAGAAAAATCAGGCAATTGATACGTAAAGACAATATTGACGAATTGACCAGGATGGTTTTGGTTAATGCCATATACTTTAATGCAGACTGGCAGCAGCAGTTTGACCCGGAAAAAACACGCAAGAATGATTTTAAAACTCCTGACGGCAAGATAAAAACCAACTTCATGTCGATGAAATCAGAATTGCTTTTTTCTGAAAGAGATAACTTCGATGCCGTACAACTACCGTACAAAGATGAACGTGCATCCATGTATATCATCCTGCCTGATAAGGACAAAAACCCCGGAGATATTTTAAAAACACTTGACAGTGAAAGTTTCGGGCAATTGTGCCAATCATTTAAAGAAACAAAGTTGATGCTTGCTTTGCCTAAGTTTAAAGCCAAAGCTCGCTATGAAATGAAAGATATACTCATGGATATGGGTATGGTTGCCCCTTTTTCTCATTATGCAAACCTCAGCGGGATAAACGGAAAACTTGACCTTTTGATTGATGATGTTATTCACCAGGCTATGGTGGAAGTGGACGAAGAAGGCACTGAAGCTACTGCATCAACAGCAGTGGTAATCAGCAGAAAATCAACAAAAAGACCCAAAGATTTTATTGTTGACAGGCCTTTTATCTTTCTGATCAAAGAACACAAACAAGGCAATATTCTGTTTGCCGGCATCGTTAATAACCCTGAAAATACAGAAAAATGAGATATTTACGGACAGGCTTATTAATCATATGTTGTGGATTGTTTTTTTCTACCCAGGCTTTTGCACAATTTGGGTACAAAAATGTCTATGATACCATAGATGGTGTAGCTGTATCCTATAAATGGTCTCATTCCAAATGGTGGACAAAATCAAGTCCGCTACAGTTACGGTTTAAAATGAAAAACACAAATGATTATCCGGTCAAAATATCATTTGAACTTGTATATATGCTGGATCATGTGGTTAAATTCAAAAGCGGTGAACAAGAAAAAGAATTGAATCCCGGCAGAACCATAAGCGGCAAACTTAACGGTTTTTATTTTGAATCAGCCAACCTTACCAATAAAGAAATAAAATCAGAAGAATTCAGTTGGGATTTTATGCATTTTGATGTGATAAATACTGACCAGGAACAAATAGAATGACAAATCAAAAATATTAACCCTAAACCTATATTAATTATGCGAAAATTATTAATGTTTACGTTACCGCTACTTATGGTGGTATTTTTTAGCTGCCAGAATGCAGAGAATGAAAATGCATCAGATGCTGACAAATCTGGTAATGACGAGCAAACCGAACAGGAAGCAAAAAAAGACAAAAGTGATGTTGATGCCGGATGCTGCTCAGAAACACTGGAATCATGTGACGACATCATGACGGCTGACAAACTTTTCAAAAACTTCGAATCTTATGAAGATAAGGAAATCGAAGTTTGTGGTAAAATCACACACATTTGCCAGCATGGCGGAAAAAGACTTTTTCTCGGGACAAACACCGATAATGATGATGTTGTTATTGTTACCAGTGAAGAAGAATTTGATGAAGACCTGATCGGTAAAAAAGTGGCCATCACCGGCAATGTTAAAATGATTGAAGCTGAGGATGATGCACATGATCATGAAGATGACGACGAGCATATTGATGATGCGCAGCACGAAGCTTCTCATGATAATACTTTTGTTTTAGAAGCAAGCAAATGCAAGGTTTGCGAATGCGATCACGATGAAGGATAAAATATTGGCGAAATCAAAATAAAACTTGTATTTAAGTAAATTTTTATTTACTTTTGCATTGGTTTATTGTGACATTATGAAATGTTCAGAATTATTACGGATGCTAAAAAAAGATGATTGGTATCCGATTTCACAAAAAGGTTCTCATGTTAAATTAAAACATGACAAAAAAAGTGGAATCATCATTTTCCCTAATCATGGTAGTCATGAATTGGGGAAGGGATTAGAGAGAAAAATTCTGAAACAAGCAGGTTTAAAGAGAAACTAATGCTATGAAAAAATTAAAGACAAAAATCAAAATAATAGTAGAAAAAACAAATACAGGATTTTCAGCTTATTCTGAAACTTATCCGGTCTTCACAACAGGGAAAAATGTTCCGGAATTAATCAATAATGCCTATGAAGCTGCGCAATTATATTTTGAAGATGAATATGAAATTTCACATGAGAATTTAGAATTTGAAATTGATTTTGCACAGTTTTTTCAATATTACAAAGTGCTAAATTCGAAATTTTTGGCTAAAAAGATCGGTATAAATCCTACCCTGCTATCACAGTACATTCATGGTCACAAAAAGCCTTCAGAGAAACAAACTGAAAAAATTCTGACAGGCATTCATCAAATCGGACAAGAATTATCTGAAATGAACCTGATTTATAAACGGTAAAATTTAACACTGTTTGTTAAAAACATAAAAAAACCCGCATCTGTATGATACGGGTTTTTTTGTTCATAGCACTTTTTAATGTTTTTCCAGGTATTCCTGTATTTCTTCTGCAGCCAGTTTTGTTTGTTCAAAAAGCCTGCTTAGGCGTGCATGAAAATTTTCGGTTTGTTGTCCTTTCTGAGCCAGAAATTCGATTGATTCCAACCCGTTACGGATATCCTCCATTCCCATTATCGCCACAGCAGATTTAGCACGATGCATAACAGAACTCAGGCCTTCCCAGTTTTTTTGCTCAATATACTTTTGCCCTTCCTCGAAATAATCAGGATAATGGTTTATAAATACCTCAAACATACCCTGCATTATGCTGCGATCATGGCCGGTACGCTTATTAAGCAAATCCACGTTGAAATACCTATAGGCCATACAGGGGTCATTACCGTCTTATCAGGCGTTTTTGCACAAAGCGGTGCACAAACCTTTCACGGTATGAGCGACCAATCGGAATTCTTGTATCCTGAACAATGACATCTTCACCATCAATTTCATCAATGTGATTGACATTGACAATGTAAGATTTACTTGTACGGAAAAATGTTGGATTGGGCAAACGCCTGTGAACAGTTTTAACATTCATGGCTGTCATATATTTGCCTTTGTTGGCATGCAAAATGACATAGTCTTTAAGCCCTTCGATAAAATAAATATCGTTATAATTAAGCTTAACATATTTCCGCTCAGATTTAACAAAGATAAAATCTTCGTTATAATTAATGGCGGTGGGCTCATCGTGCATTTTTAAAACGTTTTCAACTTTGTTAATGGCACGAAGGAAACGATCCATTTTAATGGGCTTGACCAAATAATCCATGACATCCATTTCAAATGCTTCTACAGCGTGATCTTCCTTTTTTGCAGTGATGATCACCAGGGGTGCATCTTTCAGGCTGCGGACATAATCCAGACCATTGAGGCCGGGGAGGTCAATTTCTGTGAACATTACATCAACATCATTTTCCTGCAAAAATTCATTTGCTTTCAATGCAGTTTCAAATGTTCCAATTAATTCCAAATTGGGCACATCCTTGATGTTTTGTTTCATTTGCTCTCTTGCCTGAGCATCATTTTCAATTACAATACAATTCATGTTTCAATTTATTTTATGGTTAGTACTAATTTAATTCTGAATTTATCTTCCGTTTCATTTATTATCAAATTATAATCATCATCATATAACAAATCTAATCTTCTTCTCATGTTTCTTAAGCCAATACCAGCGGTATTTTTAGCATTTGTTCTGTTAATTTTCTCATTTTCGAGCTCAAAAGTAATACTTTTTTCTAAAATATCCAAATTTATTTCTACATTTCCTCCTTTTTTATGTGAAATGCCATACCTGTATGCATTTTCAACAAGCGGTGTAAAAATAAAAGGATATATTTTTTTTACCCCTGGCTTGCCATTAACATTGAACGTGAAGGATGCATTCTCAGATACAGAAACGCAAACATCCATAAAATTTCTTATAAAATCAATTTCATTTTCAAGCAATACAAGCTCCCCCGGTTTTTGTTTAATTTGGTATCTTACAATATGTGTAAAATCTTTTAGCATTTTCTTTGCTTTGGCGGCATCAACGTCTGTCAATGCATGTATATCATTCAACACATTAAACAGCAACTGGGGATTTAGCTGGGTTTTCAGAAAATCAAGCTCTTTTTGTTTACATTCATCAATTTTTTCTGTAAGCATTTTTTTCTTTTCAGTGGTTTGCCTCAGGATTTCCAATATCACTGCAATCACATAAAACAAAAATGATATGATAAAAGCGGCCGAAAAACCTTCTGGCAAAAACCACCTGCCGGATAATTCGTAATTCGTTAAAACCACGGGCAGATATAACTTAATCCCGAAAGCTGTAACCACCAGCAATAAAAAAACCAGATAAAACCGGGCTTTTGCTTTAGCATAATACCGTCTATAGCATAACAAAAACAACAATAAATAAACAGTTATAACATCAACAATACCGTTTATAAAAATAATGCCAAAACCTTGATACCATTCTGAAACAGTACTCAGCCAGACAATCATCAACCCATAAACCACCCAAAAAAGGATATGGTATAAGATGATGTTCCCTGATACGGGCTTTTGAAGTATATTACTATTATTTAAACCTACACATTTACGCATAATCAATTACTACGCTTAGTTTAAACAGAATGCAATGATAATTAATCTGCATGGATAAAAAAATATTTTCAGAAATTATTTTTATACCCGATGTAGATTTGTGATTGTCTAAAGTCTAAAATTGCATCTATTGAACGGGCAATGCCATAACTGATTCTTAAAACACCGAGATTTGTATTAATATTGACACCACCGCCAACTGACAATGGACAAAACCGTCCTGTTACAAGGCCTTTTTTACTTTCAAGCACCCCTGCTTCAGCAAACAAAAACAATGAGGAATATTTATCCGGATAAAACAGAATATCAGTTGACAGGCTCGCATACCATGGCGTCCAGAAGGCATAATTTTGATATGCCCTGAACAAATCCGGCCCTCCCATTCTGAAAATTTCATTATGAAACAAAGGGTTTGATAACATTATGCCTGATGAATGCGACAAACCTACACTCCAATTTGAAAATACAGGATAATAATACTGAAAATCAAGGATAAAACGAGATTTAAAACCCTGTGTATCGAAGTCTTTATTATACCGGGTACCTGCACCAAGTTCCATGTTGGTGAAAATTCCCCTTGAGGGATTGGGCAAATAATCCAGTTTTGTATAATTGTATGACAATCCGATGAGGGTTGATGAAATATTTCCCACATTGTCATCTTCAACATCAGTCATATTTTGATTTTCTTCGAATTCATAAAACAAACCGGTAGTGCTAAATCCACTCATAAAATTTATTTTACCTGTAAATTCAATATCCAGAAAACTCGTGTCTTTTTTTTCAATTGAAAAACCGGCATTCAGGCCAAATTGCTTATATACGAGCGGAAAATCAAGCAACATATTCAGTTGCTGGGATTGTTTATCAGGCGCCCGCCAGTAGAAAGAGATATGTTCAGCCCGTTTGAAAGCATTCAGCAGAGACAATTCAAGTTGTCCTGTTAAATAAAAATTTTGCACATCATCACCGGGAATTATACCGAGCATACCGTTAAACCTGTTTGATTTTACCTTTTTCAAAGGAAGAACAACATTATATGTACTATCTTTCCTGCGCAAATACCAATCAGATGATAATTCGGCAAATCCGGTTTTTGCCAGCATGGGATTAATGTTTTTCATCTGCTTTTCAGAATACACGTTGCCTGGTTTCATACCGGTTAATGCCGGCATTAATGATTCAGGAAAATCATCGTATCCTGAATACTCAAAACCATCAAAATACAATTTTCCGCCGGTTTGTATTATAACCCATAATTTGATTCTAAGGTCAGGTGTGCTGTATATTGAATCTACTTTTACTGTGGCATCTGCAAATCCTTGATCAAACAATGTTTTTTGTACCTGCTGTGTCCATTCTTTGATGCGAAGCGGTGATGGCCTGCGTGATGTCAGTTTTTCTTTTTCAACATCAAAATTGGCATCCTCCCCTTCCCTTTCAATTATAACAGTGTCCCATTCGTACCTTACACCTTTTCTGTACCAGGCTTCTACCATATCACTGCCGTAGGTTATGCTGTCATATCCGGCAAAAAAATATCCGTCATTCAAATCTGCCGCCTGAATTTCTTCGAGTTTTTCCCTGGCAGCGACACTGTCACTAACCGGAAAGCTGTCACATAAAACCACTGCCGTATCCATGTGGTAAACACGCAGCACATTTTGTGCTTTCAGGCTTGCCGCCGGAAAAACCATGACAATTATTAATATATATACCTTTTTAGTTTTAGACACAAAGCGTCTGTTTAGTGTTTGTCCATGATGTACAGCTTTTCCAATAAAAGTCAGAAGACCGCAGCGATGTCCTGCGCTGTATCGAGCTTGCCGAGATGAGCGAAGTCGAAGGGTCGGAAGCCCGAAGATATCACATGAATTAATTTTACTTTAAAAATGCTTGCTTTACTTCCAACTTCCGTCTTCGGTCTTCGGTCTTCTGATTCATTTATTCAATCATAGATAATTCTTCGCCTTTATTGACAGCACTA
>JBNJGX010000133.1:0-6973 GCA_051748025.1 Bacteroidota bacterium | reverse complement strand
TTGTTCAAATGTTCTATTGTTCTAATATTCTGCCAAAATATGTCAGAGAATAAATGTTAAAACACTAAAAAACTTGTCAGTGAATAAAACTTTATTTATTTTTGCCCAACCAAAATACGGTACCTTGGCCGAGTGGTCAGGCGGTGGTCTGCAAAACCATTTACGGCGGTTCGAATCCGCCAGGTACCTCAAAACTCAAAATTTCCCTTTCTGCAGCCCGCCGGCGCCGGATATCCTGCTCCCCTGCATTGTCACTTTTCTTGCGCTGCGGGGAGAGTGACCTTAGGAACTCCTGCCCGCAGCATTGCAAAAATGGCAATGCAGGGGAGCAGATAGCAGGCAAAGGCGGAGATAATTTTTCTGAAAAGCAATATGTTTTCTGCTGCCCAAAAACCAAACTAAAATCTCATTTTTAGCGATATGCCCCAATCAACCCGGTAAGTTCAATTATGCTCAAATTTTCTTGAGGCTGAATTCATAATCCTCCATCACCGGGTTGGCGAGCACTTTTTTGCAGGTATTTTCGATTATGGCTTTGGCATCTTTTTCTGAAACGGCTTCAAGTTCAAAACGGATATGTTTTCCGATACGCAGGTTTTTCACACTTTTATAACCCAGGTTGTGCATAAGGTTGTTAACGGTTTTTCCCTGTGGATCCAACAGGGCTTTTTGTGGCATAACATTTATTTCAGCTATAAATTTCATAATCAATAAGGTTTGTTTTTAGAAATAGTAAAATGATACAGGAATGATAAAACAATGTACAGTAAAATAACCATTGGGAGTGCAATAACCTGAAAGATCAAAATCATAATGACAGCGCCCCCTATGAATAACCAGGTAAACTCATTGCCTTTCCAGGAGAATTGAACCATTTTCAGGGAAAACATACGCACTGGCACTAACATCAACACAGCAGTGGCGATACATGAAACAGACCAGAATATTTTTGATGCTATTATCTGATGTAACCAGCCATGATCAGTAAGTGCTATACTGAGGATTATCCCGGCATGAAACAAAGCAGAGGCCGGAACTGCCAATCCGACAAAATAATTTTTATTCTGATGCCGCACATTATATATTGCTAACCGGAGAACCGCTGCAGCTCCCGGTAAAAATACGAGATAAAGCATCCAGGCATCAAATTGCCAATCAAGCAATATCCTGTACATTAAAAACGATGGTGCCAATCCAAAGCTAATGGAATCTGCCAGCGAATCCAGCTCTGCTCCTATTTTTGACTGGGCATCTATAAGCCGGGCAACCAAACCATCAAACAAATCAAATAAAGCCGCAATCAAAATTAATAAAGCCGCTTCAAGGTACATATCAACACTGGCTGCAACAATCGAAAACACACCAGCAACCCAATTCATCATTGTAATTCCTGATGGTATCAGCCATTTCGCATTTTGTTCATTTCTTCCCATGTTTCAAAAATAATAAAATATCCGGTTATACAAAAAAGCGCTTAATACGCTAAAAATATAACTTGCCGCTAACATGACTCAGATAATAAAGGTATATTACAGCAAACGAAATTTACAAACAGACTTCAAGCAATAAATTAAAAGCACAATCGTATATTCCCGGTGTGGTGGATTCACGGTTGCCGGCCACATTCAATATGTTGATATTATGTGAATTCAGCCACAAACGGATTTTTTCCACCTCTGCCACCTTATCAACATCAATCAGAAAAAATACCTTTTTTAATTCACTGCAGACATTTTTTGTAAAATTAGTGCCTGTCCCCCATATCCCGTTTTTAATAATGATAAGTGTGGCATCAGCGTCCCTTACATTCATGCGTGTACGCTGCTGATATATGTTAGAAGATGTTTCTGTAAGCGCATACCTTTCAGGGATAATACCGTCTTCAGCCAAACGACCTTTCGGACACCAGCCTCCGTGCTTTATATTCAATGCCATTGCAGCATCCAGGGCGGCCCTGTCAACGCCGGTCTGTCCGCCGGATATAATCTTTGATATCATCATATCATTTTTAACTCATTTTTTCGTTTTTATAACCAATAATAATCAGTGGTTATTTAATTTGTTTTGCCGCACCTGCCTGACGGCAGTCAGGGATTACACAAACTAATAAATAAAGATACTGATTACTAACGACAAAAATACATCATGAAATTATCATATGGAATATTTTTAAGGTTTTATCCCATCAAAATATTACATTTGAACCATAATTTACCAGATGCTTAAGTATCTTCATCTATGAAAAAGCTGCTGACATATCTGTTTGTGCTGCTGATGAGCTTTAGTTTTGATGCTGCTGTGGCCCAATTTTACAATGGGCATCAAATGACTTTTGGTAAAAACAGGGTTCAATATGAAGATTTTGATTGGTTTTTTATGCGGTACGATAAATATGATACCTATTTTTACAGCGGCGGAAAAGAGTTGGCTGAAAATGTTGCTAAAATGGCTCATGATGAAATAGAAAGCATGACCAACCGACTTGACTATCAACTTAACCAACGCCTGATATTTGTTGTATATCATAATTTATCCGATTTCAGACAAAGCAATATTGGATTACAAACACTTAACAATCAGCACAATATTGGTGGTGCTACAACCATTGTTGACAATATTGTGTTTTTATATGTTGAAGGAGACAAACAAAAGCTGCGCGAACAACTGCGGTCTTCAGTTACCAAAGTCATTATCAATAATATCCTTTTCGGATCTGACTGGAAAGATAAAGCCGCCAATAACACATTAATGAGTTTTCCCGACTGGTATTACGAAGGCCTTATCTCATACCTTACCAAACCATGGGATGAAAAAACTGAAAATCGCATCAAAGATGGCATAATGAATGAAAGGTTTGAAAAGATCAATCACCTCACCGGTGAAGAAGCTGTCTATGCAGGACATTCAATATGGTATTATATTTCCAGCACCTACGGGGAAGAAGTAATCCCAACAATCTTGTACCTTACCCGTGTTTCAAAAAATATCGAAAGCGGCTTTTTGTATGTGCTTGGTACAAACTTAAAATCACTTTCATATAACTGGAATAAGTATTTTTATGACTTATTTAAAGATCAGATCAAGGCATCCGGGTCCCCTGAAGGGGAACAACAACTTAAACGTTATAAAAAAGGGCGACGCTATCAGCAGGCAACCGTAAGCCCGGACGGTAACAAACTTGCATACACCACCAATATCATGGGAAAAGTAAAAATCTTTATCAAGGATATAAATACCGGAAAAAAACAGAAAATTTATCGCCAGGGACATAAACTTGACCAGATCACAGATTATTCATATCCCAAATTAACCTGGCATCCAACAGGAAAACTGCTGGGCTTTATCATTGAAAAAAAAGGAAAAATATATTATCATGCCTATAACATCAAAACCGGAGAAATCAATGAAATAGAATTGCGTGGATTCGATAAAGTGAAACACTTTGATTATTCTGATAATGGAATGGAGATTGTTTTCAGCGGGTATAAAAACGGGCAAAGCGATATATTTGTTTATAACCTGGCTGGCAACACTTACAAAAACCTCACTTCTGATAAGGCTGATGATTATCATCCGGTGTATATTAATAATGCCAAAAATATCTTGTTCTTATCAAACAGGAATGTGGATTCCCTGGGTGATACCAAAGAAAATAAAATTCCGGTGCAGAAAAACCGGGATATTTTCCTTTATGATACTGAACAGCCTGATAATCCCCTTACACAACTCACACAAACCCCTGAGATTGACGAAAAAGAAGCATACATTACTAAAGACAATTATTATGTTTATCTGGGTAACAACACGGGGGTTTACAATCGTTATGCTGCCCAATATGATTCGGTAATCAGTTATATTGATACCGTTACACATTACCGTTATTTTATGCGCAGCCATGCCCTGACTGATTACAAAATGAATATTCTTGAACATGATGTTTCAGCCAAAACAGATCAAGTAACAGATGTTTATTACAAAGACAAGTCATACAAAATCTTCACCAACGACATCGATACTGATGACAAAGCAGACCCCGATACCACATCTTTCAGACAATCATACATCGAAGATTTTAAAACAAAAGAAAAAGAAGAAGAAGAAGAAAAAGAGGCAGAAAAAGAAAGCGAAGAGACCGAAAAAACACAGGACAGCCTGGTTAACATCAATGCCTACGAACTTGACCCCGGCATAATTCCGGAATCCGAAAGAGAAGGGGATTTCGATGAAGACGGCAACCTGAAAAAGAAACCCCTGAATAAATATCTAACCACTTTTTACACTTCCAGGATCATCAGTCAAGTTGATTTTGGCTTTTTGAATGCCAGTTATCAAAAATTCACTGGTAGCGCATTTTATTTTAACCCGGGGTTCAATATTTTACTCAGTGTAGAAGCCATGGATTTGTTTGAAGATTACCGCATTACAGGCGGTGTTAAGTTTACAGGCAATTTTGACAGCAATGAATATTTACTCAGTTTCGAGGATCTGGATTCACGCCTTAACAAACAATATATTTTTCACCGGCAAACGATGCGCAACATGAGCGACGAGAGTATGAACAAAAGCTATATGAACCAGGGAATGTATGTGTTGCGCTATCCATTCAACCAGGTATCATCGGTACAGAGTACTGTCGGATTAAGGCAAGACAAAAAATCTTATTTGACAATGGACTTTCAGAATTTATTGCGTGAAGACGAATTTGATTATTGGGGAAGCCTGAAGCTTGAGTATATTTTCGATAACACACGTAACCTGATGATCAACATCAATGAAGGAGGCCGTTTTAAAGTTTTCGGAGAGTATTATAAACAAATAGATAAAAAAGAAAGTGACTTGTTTGTTGTTGGTTGTGATTTCAGACACTACCTGCCTATTCACCGCAACATTATTCTGGCAAACCGGTTTGCAGCCTCAAGTTCTTTTGGCTCTGCCCTACTGGTGTATTACCTTGGCGGTATTGACAACTGGATAAATATCAGCAGCAAAACACCCATGTTTGATCACAGCACCCGCATTGACCCTGAAGCCAATTATGTTTATCAGGCCGTTGCTACCAACATGCGGGGATTTTCTCAAAATGTACGCAATGGCAACAATTTTGCCCTAATCAACAGTGAATTGCGCTGGCCGATTGTAAGCTATTTTATTAATCGCCCCATAAACTCTGACTTTCTGAACAGTTTTCAGGTAGTTGGTTTTTTCGATGTTGGCACTGCCTGGTCTGGGCCCAACCCACTGGACAGCCACAACGCCTATGAAAGTGAAATTCATGAAAATGGCCCTGTTACGGTTATCATTGATAAAAATTCATCCCCGCTGGTTGCCGGATATGGCGTAGGCCTCAGAAGCCGGTTGCTGGGTTATTTTGTGCGCCTTGATTATGCACGCGGCATCGAAGACAACACTTTGCTGCCACCAATGATATACCTGTCACTTAACCTTGATTTTTGATGATCGATCCACATGAAATATTATCAAAAGCACACAGTTTAAAAAACTGGCTGTTGCAACACAGGAAATACCTGCATATGCATCCTGAACTGAGTTTCAAAGAATATGAAACCCAAAAATACCTGCAACAAGCTTTATCTGATATTGGATTTTCAGATATTAACCCGTTAGCTGATACAGGACTTTCCACTACCTGCAATGGCAACAGCAAAGGCCCCTGTGTAGCTTTACGTGCTGATATGGATGCATTACCACTACAGGAAAAGAAACATAGTTTGGCATCTGTAAATCCCGGCATAATGCACGCATGCGGCCACGATGTGCATATGACATGCCTGCTGGGTGCCCTGAAAATTTTGTATGAAATACGACCTCAATTCACCGGGAAAGTGCTGGCCATTTTTCAGCCGGGAGAAGAAAAACTCCCGGGAGGCGCCATTAAAGTAATAAAAAGCGGCATCTTTGAAAAACACAATCCTGAAATCATCATCGGACAACATGTTATGCCGGGGCAACCCGTTGGCAAATTTGGGTTCAGGCCAGGCAATTACATGGCCTCCACTGATGAAATATACATCACGATCAAAGGCAACGGCGGCCATATTGCCGTACCATCAATGACACAAGACATAGTCAGTGCAGCATCTGAAAGCATCATCAACATAAAAAAAGAAATTGAAAGCCAGGCCGGAGATGTTCCTGTTGTTATCGGTTTTGGAAAAATAAATGCCAATGGAAATACCAATATTATGCCCCCTGAAGTATGTATATCAGGCACCTTTCGTACTATGGACGAAAATTTCAGGAAACATGCCAAGATACAAATGAAGGATATACTGAAACAGATTTCTAATAACTATGGCACAAGCTTCGACTTGAACATAGTTGAGGGGTACCCGGCATTGACCAACCACCCGGCATACACAAAAGAAGCCATGCAATACACCGGGGAACTTTTAGGCAAAAGCAATATTATTGAACTTGACAAACGCATGACCGGGGAAGATTTTGCACATTATGCGCAAATAATGCCTGCTATATTCTTAAGGCTTGGCATTGCCGGGAATAAATCCGGCTATGCCAATGTACATAGTGCAGATTTCGATATTGATAATGACGCCCTGACATATGGCAGCGCCGTGCTTGCCTGGCTGGCTTTAAAATTCATCAAACGGTTTTAGATATTAACTTTTGTTACTACTCAGCAGCAAAAATAAAATGCCACAGATTCACAGATTAAACTTATGAAATATTCAGAAAAGGATTTTCCTTTACAAAAAGAAACCTATAAAATCATTGGGATATGTATGGAAATTCATCGTATTTTGGGAAAGGGTTTATTGGAAATAGTTTATAAAGATGCCATTGAATATGAATTTAATAACAAAAAGAATCATTTTATAATCTGTGAAATCTTGTGCAAATTTTGTGCAAATTTTGTGCAAATTTTGTGCAAACGAGGGCAGAGCCAAGTTTACTTGAGCTATGCCGAGTGTAGCCAAAATTATGAAAACGAGGG
>JBNJGX010000132.1:0-6977 GCA_051748025.1 Bacteroidota bacterium | reverse complement strand
ATATCAGAAAACTCATTACGGGAATATCCCCCTGACATTTTGGTTGAAACCGACAGAAACAAATTCGGCACGTTTGATTTTTACAAAGCCACAGACATTATCAAATACGGCGAAACGGCCTGTGAAAAAGCCTTAAAGGAAATGCAATGATGTTGCTTTTCACGCATAACAACCCGGGCTAAAAGGTATATCGTATGGAAAACGCCCCATTATCACCCCAAAAACCATTGTAACCAATAAAATTAAAGGCAGGCTTCCAATCCACACTCACGCTTACCGGGATGGTTGGGATACAATATTCAATGCCCAATATGAAATCTGCCCCAATTACCATTTTACTCCCATCTTCATAATCTTCATCATACCAGTGGTTTGGAAGATGTCTGGTATCCCAAAACCCTATGTGGCCACCAAAACCATAGAAATAATACAAGTTTTCAACGTCCCCCAGTGAATTTTGCTTTTCATAAAGCACAGTAAAATTCACACCATTCCACCTTGTGGCACCAATGAATTCAAAAGCATTTCCGCCACCCATCATTTGTTTGTAGGTAAGTCCCTGTGATAATCCACCACGTAAACCAATGGCAGCTTTATACTGAGCCTGTGCAGCAAAACTCACGGCCAGCACAACAATAAGCGTAAACAATGTCTTTTTCATAATGTATCTTTTTTACAAAATTAATCATTCACATTGATAATTGAAAATATTCAAAAATAAAATTCATTATAAGGTTTTTTTTTAGATTTGCACTTTATTTTATGCTTAAACATTATGTATGAATCTTTAAAACTCATGGACGAGACTACCCTGAATTTCAGCCAGGATGGTCTGTTAGTCCTCAATATTGCCATAGCTTTTATCATGTTTGGAGTGGCATTAAAAATCACACCGGAAAGTTTTAAAGCACTGGTAATTAAACCAAAAGCCACCATTGTCGGTGTTGTATCGCAATTTGTACTGCTTCCTGCCCTTACCTTTGGCCTGGTGATGCTGCTTAATTCATTTCACCTGATCACACCCGGCGTAGGCCTTGGCATGCTTTTGGTTGCAAGTTGCCCGGGTGGGAATGTGTCGAATTTTATTTCTTCATACGCCAACGGCAATCCTGCGCTATCTGTTGGTTTGACGGCCATTGCAACAATTGGAGCAATTTTCGTCACACCATTAAATTTTGCCTTTTACGGCAGCATGTTTGCGGCTAAATCCCCATTGCTTGTACCCATTGAAATTGATCCGGTTGCAATGTTTAAAACCGTTGTCTTGCTACTGGGGATTCCGATAGTACTTGGGATGGGTTTTGCCTGGAAATTTCCAAAAACCACAACAAAAATACTCAAACCCATTCAAAACCTGTCTGTCGTTTTCTTCATGGGCATGGTAGTTATCATGTTTGTTAACAATTTTGAACATTTTTTGAATTACATGGTATGGATAGTATTGATTGTATTTATACATAATTTACTGGCATTGAGTACAGGCTTCAGTTTTGCCTCCGTTTTTAAAGTATCAAAGCGCAATCGCCGTACCATATCCATAGAAACAGGCATACAAAATTCAGGGCTCGGGCTGGTATTGATCTTCAATCCGGCGATTTTTCCGGAATCACTTGATACAGGCGGCATGTCAATTGTAACAGCATGGTGGGGCATCTGGCACATCATTGCAGGCCTTGTAATTGCCAGAATATGGCGTAAATTTACCTATACAGATGAAGCGTAAAACAATCAGACATATCACCTCGTATTCATGGACATACCGGATAGCCAGTGTTTATGTTGACCTTATGCACCGGCTTTTTTACCGAAAAATTGTGGTTGAAGGCAAAGAAAATATTCCCAAAAATGCACCCGTTATTTATGCCCCCAACCACCAAAATGCATTGATGGACCCATTGGCAATCATTTTTACCGCCCATCAGCAGGTGGTGTTTCTTGCAAGGGCTGATATTTTTCACGTTCCCCTTTTACCCGGTTTTTTCCGGTGGTTAAAAATTCTGCCGGTATATCGTATCCGGGATGGCAAAAAGAAACTGTCCCTTAATGATGACAGTTTTGATGCTGTTATCCAGGCGCTGCAAAACAACCTTCCGATCAGCTTGTTTCCTGAGGCTGCTCACAGCAACAAGCGCCACCTTCTGTCCTACAAGAAAGGGATTCCGAGAATCGCTTTTCAGGCTGAAGAACAAAACAATTTTCAGCTTGGTGTAAAGATCATACCGGTAGGCATATATTACAGCAAATACAATACGTTTCGCAGCATCTTACATGTGCGTTATGGCAAGCCCATTGAAGTGGCCAAATACCGTGAAGAATATAAAGAAAACCCGAATAAAGCCATGATACATCTTCGTGATGACATGAAAGCCGCTACTGAACCATTGGTTATTAATATCCGAAAACTGAATTTTTATGATCTCTATGAATCAGTGAGAACCATGTACGTAAAAAACATGGTAAAAAGGTTGAAGCTGGGGAAAATCAATCAAAGAAATAAATTTATTGCCGATCAGATAACCATCCGTATGCTTGATAATTTCTCAGACAAGTACCCTGAAAAGATGAACGAATTCAGGCATAAAATGGACAAATACCGAAAACTCCGAAACAAATACAACCTATCTGATCAGTCCATAAGCAAAGATAAAATCAATATTTTTAGGTTATTGTGGAACACATTGCTATTAATCCTGTTTTCTCCTGTATTTTTGTATGGCTTCATCAATAATCTTTTACTTTATATTGTTCCAAAGCTTTTGGTTCTAAAAGTAAAAGACAAACAATTTCATTCTTCGATAAAATATTTATGGGCATTGTTCATGCTTCCCATAATATACCTGGGGCAAACCGCCATAGTATGGTCTGTAAGCAAGAACTTTGGATTGGCTGTGGCCTATCTGTTTTCCATCGCCATCACAGGAATGCTTGCACAATTATATATAGAATGGTTTGCCCTGATTCGACGGGATCTACGTTTATATCAACTCAAGCAAACCAATAAAAAGGTCTATACACGCATAAAAGAACTACATAAGGAATTATTGTCATACCTGGATTTTGTTTTACAGACACAAAGCAGCACATTTCAAAATTAAATTGCCGCTCAAAAAGGTAAAATTTTATTCCCTGATTATCAACAATTAGTGAGTTCATTGATACGCTTCTTAACCGTTTTTATATTGTGGATATCTTCTATGGAACACCCAGCCACCCATACATTTTTATATGTGGCATCAAAGGCAGCACGCCTGAGCCTATTCATCCCCCGTTTCATGGCAAGCCTTTTCAGAAACCGGCGCAAGGTTTTATGACGGTACAAAAACCGGGTTAACCAATTGGATTCCAATCCAGTTTTTTGTACATACGGTGTATTTATAACATGCAAAGGTGCCCCGGATAATTTTTTAGTTGCAACCACATCGTCAGCACCGTATTTAACCAGGGCTTTTTTATATTCATCAGACACAGGCGATTCAATGGTAGCAAGAAACAAAGTACCGACCGAAACGCCAGCCGCTCCCAAAGCCATGATTTCCTTATACACATTGCAATTACTGACACCACCGGCATAAATTACCGGAACATCAAAATTAGCGAGCAAATCAGACAGAAACATTTTTCCGTCCAATTGTCCCGGATGTCCGCCTGCGCATTTGTTTACTGCAATCAGGGCATCTGCACCTTGTGTTACAACCTTATGGGCATACGCCATATCTGTAACATCACAAAACACAAGTATGCCTGATTCATGACATATTTCTATTGCTTTCGCCGGATTTCCAAGTGACGTAATAATAAAATCCACATTGTTTTTTACACACACACTGAGCTCATCATCATACCTTTGATTTGATTTATTGGCAATGATGTTTACACCAAAAGGCTTGTTTGTTTTTGATTTTAATGCCTGCAATGCATTATCAAGCGCTTCAGAACTGCGGTAATTGGCAGCAGGAAAAGCCGCTGTAATGCCATTTTCCAATCCTGCAAGCATCATATCTTCGCTTGACACCAAAAACATCGGTGCCATCATAACCGGATAATCAACACCCAGCATCTCTGATAACAGTTTAGCCATGAGTCAAAAATACAGATTGTACGGCTGAGATACAAATCAGATGAGAAGGATTTTTAGCGAGACATAGTAGATACCCTTTACTTTATGGACAAACACAATCTAATCTTTAATGGTTATTTTTCCAAAAGAATGGTGCCTGTAATTTTCTGACATAGAACCGAATAAAATGCTATTTTCCGACATTGGGATTGCTGTCTCTGGCATAAGTGCTGGTTTTTTAAGAGATTCTCCTTTTTTGAGAATTTCCTTATTTTTATTCCCGTTTTCATCTATGCCAACTATAAAGGTATCACCCAATTCCAGATGTTTAAATAATGTATTTTTCTTATTTAATGTGTTAAAAACAAGATACAGTATATTGTTCTTTTGAATTGTCAAATACGAATTATAAACATTGGTTACAAGGCAGTATTGATTTTTACTTATTTTGTCTATTCTTGTAATTTTATTATTATCTGTAAAATTAATAATATATAAGTCATTATTTCTGAAAATTGTCTTATAAACAGTTATTCTCTGATTACCTTCCGTTTTTGTTCCCTTGATAAATTGTTCAGCAATAAAATACTTTTCCCCGTTTTTTCTGGTTTTAATCTCGCTGAGAGAGTAATTATAAGGATCCCATTCATCTTTATTCTCAATATTCCGCCTGAATCGTTTTAATTCTTTATCATCAAAACCTTGTTCAATTAATTCTGCACTAAGTTCATAAGTATTTAAATTGCTGATTTCTTTTGTGTTTACATTAAGATTGAAAACAAAACTCCCTTTGGCGCTTATTGTACCTGGATCGGCGTATATGCCAAAGCAACGTATTGAATCATTTTCACAGGGCATAAATGAAAGACTGCGAATAAACATCTCAGGCATATTAATTTCAACATGTGTTTCCTTTGTGCCATTGTTTGAGTATTTGTAAATTTGGTACGTATAATTGGGTTTGTCGGTATAATAGTTGTCTGATGACAGGAAACCATATTTATTGAAGCCTGCTTTATCAAAATAATTTTCTTTATCCTCATAGTGGATTCCCATAAGGTAAACATTTCCGTTATTATCAACTTTAAACTTTTTATATTCAAAAACGCCTTGTCTAAAATTTGGGGTTACATTTTCATTTTTCCATAAAAGTTTTAATTCATTGTCAAACAAATACATCCCGTTGTTTAGGACTTCATCATCTTTACTTAAGATGGTATAGAAAACAAAAACCTTTGAGCTATCTTCAGACATTTTGTAGCGGAAGACAGTGTTATGATATCTACTAATGCCAGCATAGTCCAATTCGGCAATCATCCTTATATTATCTTCAACTTCAAGGGTTTCATGGTTAATATTCTGAGCGAACATGTAATTTTTTTCCTTTGCCTGATTTTGAAAAGAAGAAAACAGTGTTAAACTATTATTTAAAAAATACAAACCTTCAAATTGTTTTTCCTTATCTTTTTGCATAAGATCCAGCTTAGCATTTTTGACAAGATTCATATTTTTATCATATTTCTTCAAAAAATAGTTTTTATTTCCCCCAATCATTATTTCATTAAAGACTTCCTCGTATGGTTCAAAAAGATAATAATAGTATTGTTCATGTTTACCTATGGGGTTAATACCACATGTATAGTTTTTTGCTTTTTCTTTCCGGATTTCTGTCTCGTCAAGCTCAAATGAAATATCTTGTGCTTCGGCATTTATAAATGCAATACATGTTAACAAAATAAAAGTAATATTTTTCATAATCTATAATTTGTTATAAGCTATGCAGCTACAATTAAAAAGCATATCCAATTTTGAATCTCAGGGGTAATAAGAACCTTGACTCATTTTCAAAGCTTCCTATTACATTACTGGAAGATTTAAAGGTTCTTATACACAATCCAGTATTCAAATCAATCACCCATGTGCCTGTGACAGGAAATTGATATCCAAAATTGATAAACACTATGTCCCAATACGCTTTTCCAGCCATAATACTCAATTTGGGATTAAATCCGAAATAAGATCTTTCATAATAGCCTTCTCCATAGATACGCAAATTTACCGAGAAAGAGTACCCAAAACCAGACTTGGGTAGATTTGGCATTGGTTCAAAACCAGGTAAATCTATAATCATAGACCTGTATAAATTGCTTTGCCTTTTTAGAGAAATCAATCCTGCACACCATTCTAAGGAAACGTTCTCTCCGATTTGATGCTCAAAAATAAAAGGTATGTCTCCATTTAATGGATCATAACCAAGTTTTATCAGCTTATTTGCCGTTGAGATTCCTTCATCATCAAAATACTGGGAAACATCATCTTCCTGAGAATAAACGAAGTTAAAGTTTACTAAAAACAACAATCCTATAATTAGCTTTGTATTTTTCATATGACACAATTCCCTTTCTTGGTGAGTAGCGTACTGAACTATATCTATTGCATTGATTTCAGCAGCCGGCAATAAAAAACAAAACTTGTCCGGCAAAGACGGACAAATTCTTTTATAGAATCACAATCAAATAGCAAATGTAATTTTGTTTTGTTAAATTTCAAAATAAATGCCAATGAAAAAAACTTTAAAAATATTTTTCTCAATTTTATGCATGATTAATATACTTTACAGCCTACCTTAGTACTTGCAAGGAAAATGGCTTTTCAGGATTTATGATCACAACAAAATCACAGGTTATGAAAATTTAGAAATGGGATCAGGAGCTCTGAGATTTAGGGTTCCTTATGTTTGTATTATTTTTTTTGTATTTTGTATTTTATATTGTTATATTAGCAAATGAAACAAAAACCACATATATGAAAAAAATATTCATTTTTTTGGTACCCCGATGCCAAAACCGGAAAGGTAAAATAAGGTATTTTAAAATAACTGATATATTAAGTATGTTTATTAATAAATCATTCAAATTTT
>JBNJGX010000131.1:0-7014 GCA_051748025.1 Bacteroidota bacterium | reverse complement strand
ATATTGTCTGCCACAAACCTCAGCAAAATCTGTATCACCGACACTGGCAAAGGGTTCTTCATAAAAAGTTATGGATGTGGTTACAGAATTTGAACATTGTAAACCATGAGAAGAGTTGGTTTCTTCCCACTGAAAATCAATGGTTCTGTAGTGTCCGTTGTATCCATCAATGGATACCACCGTAGTGGGGGATGTTTCATCATCAAAAACCGGGTATATTTGATTTCCGTCTTCCCATGCAGTCCAGACACCATCGCCAATTACATTCTCAGCCTGGAGGTTATATGTTAGTCCACAAGTTACATCATTATTATTAGAAATGGTTGGCTGTGGTTCTTGAACAAAGGTAACAGTAAGATAATCATCATCTTCACATCCCAAATATGTTTCAGTCCATGTAAGTACATAGGTACCATAATTTCCACTTGTCAAGGTGGCAGTGGCATTGGGTGAAGATGAAGGTGAAAAATTAATGCCACTTGCAGACCAATAACCATTTGATTCGGATATGCTTGGAATAGCCATTAAATCAACTGAACCACCGCAAACTACTGTATCATTTCCTGCATACGCATTGGGTGTTTGACTAAAAGTTACTGTAATATCATCAGATCCGGTACACCCGTCATTATTTACTTCCCAGGTAAAAGTATATTCTCCATAGCCGTCAGCAGCCAGAACCGATATTTCATGATCATTCACTGTTGTGCCATTAATGGCGTTAAAGCTTGAATCTGAAGTCCATGTACCTGTGCCTGTATTTGGTTCAGAACCCACAAGGTCAGCAGTCAGGCTACAGACAGAAAAATCGTCCTGATCAATAGCAACAACAGGGTTTTCATGCCATACAACCGGTGTACCGGTAGCCTGGCTATAACATGGATCCAAAGTATCATGTACCACATGACCTGTGGAACCTTCTTCATCACCACAAATGGCAGAAACATAATAAGTGGTTTCATAGGACATGCCACCTGTCATGCAGAAATCGGGTGTTGAATTCCTGTCTATAATGGATGTTTCATCAGCCGGATATTCAGAACCATCATGCAAGATAAATTCTAATACATCATCGCTATCAAAAATTTCATTTCCATTATGATCAACAAAACCGTCAGTACATTCACCTTCACAAAGGTTAACCTGTTGCAGGCTACTCATTGTTCCTGCATAAGTGGTACATCCGCAATCTGTATACCCCTCAAGCACAATGTTATCACAACCATTTAAATCCTGTACGGTAAGGTGGTAATGTGTTGCTGATGGGAATGTATCAGTGTAATTGTCTGAATATGTGTCAAAACCACTGCCGTCATTAACCTGAAAGTCTGTAGGAACACCCTCATGATTTACCACATCAAATGTAACGTAATAATAATTATTAGTACCATCGCATACATTATCAGACAAATTCTCTATTTCGATATTCTCCCAAACAGTTACTTCTATGTCATCACTATCAGGACAGGGTTGTCCGATATCATAATAGATGGTATGGGTCCCGGGACCTGCGATTTCAGGATAGAAAATACCATTTTGAACTGCATCGTCATCAGTACCTGCCCCAACAGAAAATTCACCACCCTGGTCAGCCACTTCTATTGTTACGGGTGAATCATCAACACACATCGGAGCAATTGTAGAAATGGTTGCATCTGCAGGTAATGTAACAAACTCTTCGGTTGCGGTTTGTTCACACGATGGTGATCCGGATACGTCAATGGTTTCTGTAACATGTAGCGAGAAATTGCTTGTTTCAGTAGGATAATCAGATGTCCCTGGTGTTACGGTAGGATTTAAATCGGTGGATGTAAATGATGAATTATCACATGTCCAGTTATAATCTGTTATTGAAGAAGTCACCGTATATGCACCTGGCGGATCTTCAGGAGGTACAACAAAATATGATGCTGTAGCTGCTGAACATGAATTATCATTTATTTCAGAACTTGGTAACCCGGAAATATCACCTGAATCATAAATAAAGGATGTCTCTCCGCATTCTGTTTCGCCTGTAAAACTGATCATAACCTGGTTCATTGAACCATAATCATATTCTTCACAATCATATATCTGAACGACCCAGCCATCATCACCGGCATTATAGCCGTAAATGGCTTCCCACGGCCCTACAGAAGCAAATGTTCCTGAAAGAGGCACTGGCATATCACATACACAAGGGGTATTTGTAGGGTCCCCCGCATCATATTGTGAATTGAAACAAAAGTTTTCTACATCGTTTCCACTCTGACAGACGGTATTTACATCATCGGGGTTTGAACAGTCCAGGGTGGAGGCAGGGATGCTTGTACTACCTGTTGAAGTGCTATTCCCCCAATTAGAGACAGGGGGTAAAAGTTCCACAACAGCATGATTGCCGTTTGTGTTTACGGGATATTCAGGTTCATCATCTTCATGCCCGGGTGCTTTTAAATAAAATCCAAGGTCTGACACATAGGTATGATCAGCCCAGAAACAAACCAGTATTTCGGTTTCTTCATCCACTTCAAAGTTCATTCCCGGCGGATCCACAATTTCAAATTCTGTATCAAGGGCTTCTACTTCTCCGTGCAGCGTAAATTCTTCACAACTTGGCTCTATGGGCTCTATATCTACAAACGTTTGATTTACCCATACCCATGCACGATAACAAGTAACAGTCCCTGAACAATCGACTTGTGCCATATAACCCCCTGAGGAAAGCCCGCTGGCAGTAACTCCTGTAATACCCATTGGCTGATAGCTTACACCATCAAATTCATACCATGTAACAGTACAACCGGAAGCATCTTCAACTTCCAGTTCTCCCATATCGGGTTCATCCTGATCCCCGCAAAACACAAATACCAGATCGTTATCCCCTCCTTGGTTGATATAACTAGAGCTATAATCGGTTGCAAATGAATCAGTTGCATCCGGGGCTGTTATCTGTGAATATACATTTAACTGAAACATGCCTGTCAAAAACAGTGCTCCAATAACCGGTATAATTTTTTTAATCTGCATAACTTTTATTTTATTGATTTTATCTTTTCAATGAATTCCTCAACACTCAACTTATCACCATCAACTAAAATATATTCAACCGGTATGGTAATAAGTACATGTTTCAATACATCGGCATAATTATCTGCCGGAAGATTTATATAACATCTCCGTTGATTGCTGAAACGTTCTGAACTGCTGGCAATGCCAAATTTTTCCACTGTTTCAATATCGTTAATTTTTTTATGTAGAAACTTGGAACTTTTCCCGTCAGGAAAATTCTGTAGATAAAATTTATCAATTATCATCAGACCTTCTTCTTCAACAAAAATATCAGATACATCATCAAATGCAATGAAATATCCTTCTTTGGTATCGTCCTGCGATATAAGCGGCTGTGACATAAAAGCCAGCCCGGCGATCATAACTGTCAGAATAACAAGTTTTTTCATAATTCATTAATGCTTTAAAAAATTACAATAATACATCACACAATATTAAAACAAAATATTCATTTACCAAAATTTGTTTTTTATTTGCCTTCTCAAATTAACAGACGAATATTTTGCAGATTTCGTTGTCTCATTCGTATCAAATTAAGTAAAATATTTATGGTTTCACGTCAATAAAAATGTTTATTTTGCTGCTTGAAAAATATGTTTTATCTTTAAATCATGAAACAGGAAACATTACATATTAATTACCAGCGATACACTTACCAGGAGATCCCCGAAAACATAAAGGAACTGATCACCCATGCAAAAGATGCCATACAGCGTGCATATGCGCCTTACAGCAAGTTTCGTGTAGGGGCAGCGTTGCGTCTTGAAAATGGTGTTATCATCACCGGGAATAATCAGGAAAATGTGGCATATCCATCCGGATTATGTGCAGAACGGGTAGCTTTGTTTTATGCCAATGCAAAATATCCGGATGTGCCGGTGTTGGATTTGCTTGTGATGGCAGAATCCGGCGACAATGGTATTACAAAACAGCCAGTCTCCCCGTGCGGATCATGCCGTCAGGTGTTACAGGAAACGGAATCACGCTATGATAAAGAAATCAGGGTTATGCTGGCAGGAAAAGGGGAAGTATGGATTTTTGAAAATGGTTCCCAATTGCTTCCTCTGAATTTTACTGAGGATTTTTTGCCATAAGTAAAATGATCTGTCAAAAAGGTTTCTGTAAATAACGGTTAACATAGGTTAATACCGGTTAAAATCGGTTACTGTCAAAATCGGTTACTTATTAGTTCGGGAGGAAAAATGCCTGCCCTTTTGGCAGGGAAATTACGATTTATTGCAACCGTTATTAACCATTTTTTACTGATTATTTATACCTTGACTTTTAGCGTATCGCCTGTCGTACTTTTACGAGTTTAGCCAAAAGCCCATCCATTTTATCCAATGCCAGCATATTGGCGCCGTCTGATTTGGCTTGTGCCGGGTTGGGGTGAGTTTCAATAAAGATCCCATCTGCTCCTGCTGCCAGACCTGCTTTGGCGAGTACCTCTATCATCTCCGGTTTGCCACCTGTAACACCGGATGCCTGATTTGGTTGTTGCAGGCTGTGTGTTACATCAAGAATTACAGGTGTATTAAATTTTTGCATGGTTGGAATGCTGCGCATGTCAACAATTAAATCCTGGTACCCAAAGCTGGTTCCCCTTTCAGTAAGCCATATTTTATTATTGCCTGATTCCCTGATCTTGTTTACAGCGTGCTGCATGGCTTCAGGACTGAGAAATTGTCCTTTTTTGATATTAATGATTTTGCCTGTTCTGGCTGCTGCTACCAGTAATTCGGTTTGACGGCATAAAAATGCCGGAATTTGTAACACATCCACATATTCGGCTGCAATTTCAGCTTCCTGGACTTTGTGAATATCTGTAATTACCGGAACGTTAAGGATTTCTGACACATATTTGAGCCTCCGTAAGGCTTTTATGTCACCGATGCCGGTAAAACTGTCCAGGCGGCTTCGGTTGGCCTTGCGGTAAGATGCCTTGAAAATAAATGGCAATTGATGTTTATTGGCGAGGTTAACCAGTTTTCTGGCGATTGGTTCTGCCATTTCTTCATCTTCAATAACACAGGGGCCGGCAATGAGAAAATAATTCCCGCTGTTCAGATGATTTATGCCTGGTAATTGTTTTAAACTTTCCATATTGCAAAGTTATCAAATAAAAACATGTCAAATAAACATGATTTTCAAACCATCATCCTGCAAAAAGCGGGAAAGGCTTCATAAAAGCGTTGACTTTTTTCCTGACATCCTTAATGAGGTCTTCATCATCAATGTTTGTAATGACAGTGTCAATCAGGTCAACAATTTTGACCATATGTTCTTGATTCAGTCCACGCGTGGTGACAGCCGGGGTTCCCAGTCGTAATCCGGAAGCCTGAAATGGAGAACGGTGGTCGAAAGGTACCATATTTTTATTGACTGTAATATCAGCTATGCCCAAAGCATCTTCAACCTGACGGCCTGTGGTATCAGGTACTTTGGTACGCAGGTCAATCAGCAAACTGTGGTTATCCGTGCCACCGCTGATGACTTTGTAACCGCGGTTAATAAATTCGTCAGCCATAGCAGAGGCATTATTTATTACCTGTTGCTGGTATTTTTTGAATTCGGAGGTAAGTGCTTCACCAAATGCTACGGCCTTTGATGCGATCACATGCTCCAGAGGGCCGCCCTGTGTGCCGGGGAATACTGCAGAACTGATAAGGGCAGACATTTTGCGAATGGTGCCTTTTTTGGTGGCTATTCCCCATGGGTTTTCAAAATTATTTCCGATTATGATAAGACCGCCACGTGGCCCGCGCAGTGTTTTATGGGTTGTTGAAGTAACGATATGTGCATATTCAGCCGGGTTGTCAAGTAATCCGGCGGCAATGATACCGGCGGGATGTGCCATGTCAACCATAAAAAGAGCACCTACTTTGTCAGCAATTTCACGCATGCGTTTGTAATCCCATTCCCGGCTGTATGCTGATGCCCCGCCTACGATCATTTTTGGCTTTTCACGCAGGGCAATTTTTTCCATCTCATCATATTCAATGGTTCCGGTTTCTTCGTTTACCCCATAAGCAACAGGTTTGTATAAAATACCGGAGCTGTTTACAGGCGATCCGTGAGTGAGGTGCCCACCATGGTTAAGGCTTAATCCCATGAATTTGTCTCCGGGGTTCATGCATGCCAGAAAAACAGCAGCATTTGCCTGTGCGCCGCTGTGAGGTTGTACATTGACATAATCAGCATTATACAGTTTTTTAGCACGTTCACGTGCCAGCTCTTCAGTTTGATCAACAAACTGGCATCCGCCGTAATACCGTTTGCCGGGATAACCTTCAGCATATTTATTGGTCATAACTGAGCCCATAGCCTCCAGTACTTGCTGGCTTACAAAGTTTTCAGAAGCAATCAGTTCAATGCCGTTTTCCTGACGGGCCCTTTCTTTGGCAATAATATCAAATACTTTATTGTCTCTTTGCATAATAAATGAAATTTAAGGTTTTCACAAATGTATAAATTTTAATTATATGAAATCATATTCCTGAAAAATTTATTGAGAAAAATATAGCCACTGATTTTGATAAAAAATTCCCTTTTGAATTTCATTGATTGGCCTTTGCCCCTCATTATAATAATTTTAAAGCTCTATATGCTTATCATACTGCAAGTTTCAAAATAAATTAAATTATCCTATTTTTTTTTCAAAAAATATTTGGTGGATTAAAAATAAGGCTGTTTCTTTGCACTCCGAATCACAAAATAAAGTTCTCGAAAGCGGAAAGGAAGACGAAAAAAAGGCACCAAAAAGGTGTCAGGATGTGGAAAGCAGGGAATACGTGATAAAAGTTCTTTGAATTATTGAAGTGAAAATAACAGACAGCAAGAAGTACTGAGCACGTCAATACGACAAACAAGTTTCATCTCTTTATACAACGAAGAGTTTGATCCTGGCTCAGGATGAACGCTAGCGGCAGGCTTAACACATGCAAGTCGAGGGGTAAGGCTTTCTTC
>JBNJGX010000130.1:0-7036 GCA_051748025.1 Bacteroidota bacterium | reverse complement strand
ACAATTTAGATATTGGAACTTACACTGTGTATGTGAAAGACAGTGAGGGTTGTATCAGCTCACAAACAGCAGAGACAGTAATTGAAGAAGTAGCCATTGGTGATCAAGTATGGATGAAACGCAACCTAGATGTGGATGTGGGTAATAATTGGTGGCCAGAAAAAACATATTATGATGAAGGTAATTCTTATGAGCACCAACATACCGAATATGGCAGGTTGTATGACTGGGAAACCGCTTTGAATGCCTGCCCTGTCGGCTGGGCTTTGCCTTCAAGGGACGACTGGGATGAACTATATTCCAATGCTGGTGGACTTCATGTTGCGGGTGGTAATTTAAAAAGCCCCCTAACAGGCATTCATGACAATAACCCAGAGGAACATCCCTTTTGGCTGGAACCTAATGAAGGAGCTACTAATGAAACCGGGTTTTCAGCCCTTCCTGGTGGTAGCCGTTCTGGCTTCAGTGGGGCGTTCCAAGATTTAGGAACTGATGGCTACTGGTGGACGTCAGGAGAGTCATCGTCAACTGCTGCGTTCATCCGTCAGATGAAAAATGTTGACTCCAATGTTCAAGGAAGCGCTGCAAGTAAGCTTGATGGTTATTCCGTCCGTTGTATCAAAGGTACTCCTTTGCTTCAAATTGATAATTACGGGATTGTTGGGTTTTCTGATGATCAAATTGGAGAGTTAATCGGCAGTGGTGAATATGAAAGAGGTACTGTCGTTGATATTAGTGCTATACCATCTGAAGGTTTTATGTTCATCAGCTGGGGGGATGATCATCATGATTTAATTCAGGATCCGTATGCCGCATCTACTACAATTACAATGCCCCCTGCAAACATAATAATTGAAGCTGTATTTCAGGAAGCTGACACATATAATCTTAGCTTAGATGTTACACCGGCAGAATCTGGGTCTGTTACCGGTGCAGGTAACCATGTAGAAGATGCAGAAGTTACAATCACAGCTTCCCCCAACGAAGGAAACAGTTTTGTAAACTGGACAGGCGATGTTAGTCATATAGCTGATCCAAACTCTGCAAGTACTACACTAACAATGCCTGCTAATGATATAAGCCTTACTGCAAACTTTGAGGGAGCTGACACGTATAACATCAGCTTAGATGTTACACCGGCAGAATCGGGCACTGTAAGCGGAGCAGGACATTATGTAGAAGATGCAGCAGTTGCAATCTCTGCCTCCCCCAACGAAGGATACAGCTTTGTAAACTGGACAGGTGATGTTAGTCACATAGTTGATCAAAATTCGGCAAGTACTACGCTGACAATGCCTGCCAATAACATAAGCCTTACTGCTAATTTTGAAGAACTGGCAGCCGATACCTATATACTTAGCTTAGATGTTACACCGGTAGGATCAGGAAATGTTACCGGTGCAGGTAATTATGAAGAAGATGCAGAAGTTACAATCTCAGCATCTCCCAATGTGGGATACAGCTTTGTAAACTGGACAGGTGATGTTAGTCACATAGCTGATCAAAATACGGCAAGCACTACGCTGACAATGCCTGCTAACAACATAAGCCTTACTGCCAATTTTGAGACACTGGCACCCGAAACTTATACGCTTAGCATAGAGGTTACACCAACAGGAAGCGGAACTGTAAGCGGAGTAGGGAACTACGAAGAAGATGCAGAAGTTACAATTTCCGCAACTCCCAACGAAGGATACAGCTTTGTTAACTGGACAGGCGATGTTAATCACATAGCTGATCAAAATTCGGCAAGTACTACATTAACAATGCCTGCCAATGATATAAACCTTACTGCTAATTTTGCTTGTTCCGGATCATTTACTGATTCACGGGACGGTACAGATTACCAGATGATACAGATAGGAAACCAGTGCTGGATGGCTGAAAATTTAAAATATTTACCTAACGTAGTTGGACCAGGAACAGGTCATGCATCAACACCTCATTATTATGTATATTATTATGACGGTACAAATGTAACTGATGCAAAAGCAACAACAAATTACGATACTTACGGCGTATTGTACAATTGGCCTGCGGCTATGGACGGCTCGGCAAGCAGTAGTGCCAACCCCAGTGGTGTACAGGGCATTTGCCCTAATGGTTGGCATTTACCGAGCGATGCTGAATGGACAGAACTAACCGATTATTTGGGAGGCACAAGTGTTGCCGGAGGCAAACTAAAAGCAACGGGTACAACGCATTGGAATAACCCCAACACAGGGGCGACCAACGAATCCGGCTTTACAGCCCTTCCAGGTGGCGACCGTTACAATGGAAATTTCGGCACCCAAGATGGTAACATAGGCGAAGGCGGATATTGGTGGAGTACTACTGAGCAAATTTCTAATTACGAATTTACTCGGCACATGTCCTACAATTATAGCAGTGTAAACAGATACAGCGGCAATAAATCGATGGGTTATTCTGTCCGTTGTGTAAGGGATTAAGTGCGCACTGATGATGATTAGGGACACAAAGGTTTATCCCGCCTGCCCCGCCAGCAAAAACTGCCGGGGAGTAAATCTCACGTTTCCCTTCTGTAATGAAATGTAGTAACGGCCACCGAAAGTAAATGTTCGCCCAAGGCCATCGTTTGCCTGAGCTCTCATTTAATACTGTAAGGTTTTTTAAGCCTGCTTGCAAAAACTAAACAATTTCATTAGCTTTGACAAAACAAAAGGTGTTTTTGAAGCAATAAATGCATTTAGTTACCAATGATTATTATACATTGACAAAGGCTTACATATATGCATATCCCAGAGTTAGCGTTCAATGCAAATAAAATAAATGATGTTGATGGCAAAATTTGGTCAGGAGACAATTTTCCTCTCATTAGATTCGATTCTAATTCTTGGGTACAGATAGATGAAACCGACAACTCTGATTTTATGGCGTATCCATTATGTTTTGCAAATGATAGCGATGGTTACTTGTTTATGGGAACATCAAATGGAATTTACAAGATGAAAGACAATATTTAAAAAATACGACCCTTGACAGATTCAAAAAAATTGTTTATTTTTGAATAGTGATTAAAAACAGATGATTATGAATATGACAACTCAAATAAAAAACAGCTTGATTTCGAGAATAAAAGACTCGAATGACCTGAATTTTCTTAAAGCACTTCAGACAATATTTGATTCATCTGAACAGGCTCTTTATCAATTATCTACTAAACAGAATGCTTCAATTATAAAAGGTAAAGAAGAGATTAAAAATGGTGATTATATTGAGAATGAACAATTAATGTCTGAGATGAAAAAATGGCTAACAAAAGAATAATTTGGTCAACTCATGCAAGTAGAGAATTGAAACAAATTCTTGAATATTTTAATCAACGGAATAAAAGCACTCGCTATAGTTTAAAGCTGTTAAACGAGATTGAATATTTAACCAATAATCTTTCGAAAAATGAATTAATTGGAAGATTAACTTCAAATAAAATTACCCGAGTTATCATTGAGATTTTGATTTTGTAATTTATTTGTTATTTGTATTTTGAGATTTGTGATTTCCGGTTTATCCGGGTTAGGAGATCCGGAAAAAAATCACACAATGTATTCTACAACACTACCTGCATCACCACAGTCTAAGCCGGCCTTTTTCCCGTGCAACAAGCTCCGGCTGAATGGCACGTGCCCGAAAGGCATGTCAAAAGCCACGGGGTAGTGGTAATCAGAAACCGCTTCGGCAATGATGTCATAAGCGGATTTTCCGAATTCCGTATCCTGCATATCGGTGAATTGTCCCACCAGCAGTCCCGCCAGGACTTTCAGTTTGCCGCCGAGGCGCAGGTTTTGCATGATACGGTCAAGGTGATACAGGTTTTCACCAATATCTTCAATAAAAAGCATGGCGCCGTTCCAGTCAAGGTCATAAGCTGTGCCACGCAAAGCATACAACATGCTCAGGTTGCCACCCAGCAAAATGCCTGTTGCTTTGCCTTTCCGGTTCAGCGGGTGGTTGGGAGCCTGCAGGCCGGGAATGTCACCGCGCAACCAGGCAAAAAAATGACTTACAGCCTCGCTGCTCCCGGAAACCAGGTCTTTGGCCATGATACCGTGCAGGCTTGCCAGTCCGTGATTGAAAGCAGCCACATGCAGTGCTGTGATGTCACTGAACCCGATCAGCCACTTTTTTTGTTCCACCGCTGCATCAAAACTGATGGTGTCAACAATCCGCATGGTGCCATAACCGCCGCGGGCACAACATATGGCTTTCACTTCGGGGTTATCCAGGGCGTGCTGCAGGTCAGCAAGTCTGTCTGCATCCGTACCTGAATACTTATGAAAACTGCCTTTGGCATGGGGGGAAACCTGTGCATTATACCCTTTGGCTATCAGTTTTTTGGCAGCAGCATCTATCAATGCCGGGGATATTTTCCCTGCCGGGCTGACAATCTCTATGCGATCGCCTTTTTGGAGTGGAGCGGGATAATTCATAATAATTCTGATTACATTTTTATCGTTACATTAATTATGTAATTTTTAAAATGTTTTTACCAACCATTTTTCAAAAAATACATCATAAATCATATACTTGTTTTTATCCTTGTATATCATCTCCTTTTCTAACAATGTTTTCGCAGCAGCATTAACCGAGCTAGGCAGGGATAATTTGTGCTTTTGAATAAAACTGCCGGCATTGATTTGGGTTGTGCCGCCTTCTTTCGCCAAAGCAATTAAAAACCTGAATTGCAAATCACTTAAAAGGTTTCTGTAGTTATAAAAAACAGTTTCTCTTTCTTTTAATATCATCTCTGCCACAGGCTCAAAATCCGATTTGTTGACATTTTTACCGCTTTTTTCAAATAAACGATTGAAAAAATACTGCACATAAAAGGTGTGGCAGTGGTAATTATCAATGTATGTTTCGATTAAGGCCTTATCTATATTTTTATTTCTTGCTCTGAACATGTTTTCAATAAAACCAACATACACAGATTTTTCAATAGGATTAAGTTCAAAAACATCACTGCTTTGATAAAATGGTCTTGAATATGTGCCGAACATAGAAATCATCATGTGCTTACTGCTGCCGGAATAAATAAAAACATCTTTGTGTTGTTTTTGTATGTAACTTCTTAACGTGGCCTCAACATTTTTTTCCGTATAGCTTACAATTTGTTGAAATTCATCAATGGCAATAACATATGTTTCCTTTTGATTTGCAAGGTACTCAAATATTTTTCCAAGAGAAAGTGTAGATTCCTTCTCATTTTTAAAATCAAATTCTACAGAAGGAACACCACTTACCTGGTCGAAAACTAATTTTGCATGCAATGAAGCCAAAAATCCGGAGATTTTCCTGATAAAATTTTTCTTTTTGCTGGCATCCCTGATAATGGCATTGCTAAATATTCTAACAAAATCACTCATGTTTGAGCTTGGCAATACATCAAAATAAAGAAATTTATACCCTTTCCAGTCTGATATTTTATCCATTAAATGCTTTATAAGGGTTGTTTTCCCCATTCTTCTGATTGAAAGCATAGCAACATTTCGTCCGCCCTCTATTGCAGACACAAGTTTTTTAGTTTCTTCCTCACGATCACAAAAATAAGCGGGCGAAATATAATCTGATACCGGAAAAGGATTTTTTACATTCATATTGTTACAAATTTAGTGTTACAATAAATATGTTACAAATATAATGTAATTAATGTGAAAATCAAAAAACAAAATTTCACATAGGATTTTTTGTAAGTTCTCAATAATTGGTGGTATTATTTTAACAATAGAACATTTGAACAATAGAAAAACGAATTTTGAAATAAAATAAAACACAGTAGCATCGGAGGTTTTCATTCGTTATTCTATTATTCAATATTTTGATAACCCATCTGACAGCTTTCCATTATCAAAGGTAAATCATAATCATATAATCATCGCTTTTTATTATGGCAGAACTGACCGGTGTTTTTTCGCAATGCATTAGAATATTGCCAAACACATCAATACATCTTTTCTCCCTGCACCCATGTGCCAATCACATCAGCATCCAGCACCTGCCCAGAAGACGCTTTCATCAAATCGGTATCCAGGATCACAAAATCGGCAAATTTGTCTTTTTCCAGGCTGCCGCGGGTACCTTCATCAAAGCTGCCTTTGGCTGCCCAGATAGTCATGGAGCGCAGGGCATCTTCGCGTGAAAGGGCATTTTCCATCTGAAAACCACCTTGTGGGGAACCATCATGGTGGGTGCGGAATACCGCTGCATAAAAAGTGTATAAGGGGTTGATTTCCTCAATGGGAAAATCCGTACCATTGATGATCCAGCCGTTTTGTTCCAGCAAATCCCGGTACACATAAGCGGTTTTGATGCGTTCTTTTCCCAGCCGCACAATAGCCCAGTCCATGTCTGATGTGCAATGCGTTGTTTGTATGCTGGGGATCACGCCCAGTTGGCCAAACCTGGGAAGATCATCCGGATGCACAGTTTGGGCATGCTCTATGCGCCAGCGGTGGTCCTTTATGTCTTTCACAAACGGTTCGTATGTGTCCAGCATAAAACGCAGGGCAGAGTCACCGATACAATGTGTACACACCTGGTAGCCGTTTTCTGCAGCCATTTTACAGTGCTTTTCGTAGTATGCTTTATCTTCAAGGATAAAGCCTGTGTTACCCGGGTCATCGGCATAATCCTCAAGCAGGCAGGCGCCGCGGCTTCCCAGTGCCCCATCAGCATACAATTTAATGGAACGCACTGTCAGCCGATCAGTATGGTATGGCCCTTTGCGAACAAAGCTGTCATAATTTTCTTCTGTCGGGCTAAGCATCACGTTGTTCCGGATTTTCAGATCCCCGGCTTTATAAAATGCATCAAGCCACCCCACCATTTGTTTATCAAGCCCCGCATCAGAAACCATGCTTAGTCCCACTTCGGCACAGTTGGCTTCCGCTATTTTCAGCGCAGGCAACCATTGTTCTTTGGTCAGTTCAGGGATGAGCTTGTGCACATCCTCCATGGCATTGTCGATCAGCAGGCCTGTAAGCTCACCATCTTTTTTCACATATTCCCCGCCTGTACG
>JBNJGX010000129.1:0-7056 GCA_051748025.1 Bacteroidota bacterium | reverse complement strand
AACCAACCTCAGCTTATTTTTAAAATATGGATTCTCCAAAGCATACCATAGATACCAGGTCAGGAAACGCCAGTTTGATGCATTTACAGAAGCCAACAAGACAAACACAACAACCCCGTGTTTCCTCCAAATCAGCTCCGGTTGTGCAAACAATTGTACCTATTGCAACATCAGGGAAGCAATCGGAAAAATTAACAGCAAACCCATTGACAGCTTGACCGAAGAGTACAGAAGCTTATTACAACAAGGCTATAGAAATTTTCATTTTGTCGCTGAGGACCTATGTTCATACGGACTCGACATCAACAGCTCATTGGGAGATCTATTAAATGCATTGTCGGAAGTGGATAAATCACACCATGTAAAATGGTCACTTGATGGCGTTAATCCAAACTGGATAGTACAAAATCACAAAGCATTTGGGTCGCTTTTTGAATCTAAAATATGGGAAATCATGATTGCCATAGAAAGCGGCAGTGACAGGTTAATAAAACTCATGAACCGGCATTATAAAATACATAATGTTGAAAAAGCGTTGATATCACTCAGGAAAACAAACCCCGGATTAAAGATCAATGCATTGTTCATTGTGGGTTTTCCTTCAGAGACCGACGCAGATTTTGAAGGGACACTAAATCTTTTTAAAAGCATTGGATTTGATTCTGTTACGTTAACGGATTATTCAGACTTTGAGAACCGGGCTTCATCTAATATTTCCCCTAAGGTCAGTAAAGATACCATGCGAAAAAGACGGCAACAGGCAAAAAAAACACTGAATAGATTAAAAACCCCCCTTTATTAAGGTTGGCTCTATTTAAATAAAATGGTGTTAGAAATATTTGGTTTTCTCAAATATGTAAAAATGAATTTATTATTATTCTTAACCCAAAATCTATGTGGGCTATGTGACCTACTGTGGTTCAAAAAACGGGGCAGATGCCGGCGTGGAACCACATAGGCACAGTAGAACACATAGGATTTCACATAGGGTTTAAGCAATAACAATATATTTTAACAACAATGATTTTTAATAGAGCCTTAAGGTTTAGACAAGCTTACACACATCCCAAAACAACCATCATTTCTTCTTGGGGAAAATCGACTTCCAGCTAAATGGCTTTTTCTCCTTTGGATTAAGGATATATTCAGCCATATACGTATCAATACAATAATCAACCCTGCATTTCTTATCCTTTGGAGCCGGTTTAAAACTCCCGTCAAATAAATTCCCGTGTTTTACCATATCTGAACGGCATTTATAAACGTTCCCATCAATATCCGTTGTAAAATACTTATGACCGGCTTCACAAGGGATGCCTTTGTACCTGGCGTTACATCTCAAAATGTCCTCTTCCTTTCTGTACATCGCCAGTTTTGATATCAGTTGTATTTGTTCTTCAGTGTATGACTCCGGGTATTGTTTGCCGTTATACGTTCCCAAAAACGTAAAAGCCGTCATGTTTTGAATGCCGGATTGTTTTAAATAAGCAAAATCATCTTCCATCCGATTTAGTAGCGGCGGCCAGGTGACATAATTCACCACTACCCGATATCCTTTCTGCTGCAAAAACAGGCATTTTTCAATGAATTTTTCAAATTCAGGATCCACTTTTTCGCGCTGCGGCACATGCAATGAGGCACTGATAACCATTACCTTTTCGGGCGATACATAATCCGGAAACTTGAAAACCGTATCCGGGGTTAAATTGGTGGATATTTGCAAGTGGTGATGCTTTGTCAGTTCTCTGGATAATTCCAGGAACTTTGGCATCAAAAAGGGTTCGCCCCCTGCTAACATAATCAGCCAATTTATGCCTGTATTATTGAAACACTCCGCAATAAATTCAGGGGAATATGATTTTGTTATAAATTGCGCGGGAGGGCTTTTATCCATGTAGCAATACGGACAGTTGAAATTGCAAAAATCAGAAATGGTCCAGAATATTTTATATTCATGTTCCGGATTGTTAAATATATCCAAGGTAAATTTAGTGTCTTGCATTTTTTCAATTCGTTAATGTCTTAAATTTTATTTTCTGATATATTTTGGCAGAAAATTACCAATTTCAAAGTTCAAAATAAAACCCAATTTATAAAAATAAAATCCAAACTTGCATTCTTATGAGGCAGGAAAACCAATTATTTAAATTTTGTGGCTTTATTCTCTTCAATTTTACATTGTGTTTATTGGATTTTTTGAGTTGGAGCGTATTTTGAGCTTTGGTGTTGGGATTTTGAGCTTCCCGGCTTATCCCTGACTACCCTATCAGTCCCTGCCCGAATGTCAGGCGGGTTACGTTTTTGCAAAATTGATTATATGCTTCACATTTTTCACATCATCAGCAAAATACAACGCATTGATAAAAAAAGCCTTCTGCATTAATAAGTTATAAAAAAATGTTTTACGTTCCTGCCGGGAAAATTCGCCTTTTTTAATTTGTGAATGTATCAGCTTAATTTTGGTTAATAATTGTTTTTCAGTCTTTATTTCTGACAACAAGTTATCCTTGTTTAAGTGATGACAGGCTTTAAGTTCTTTATCCAAAAAATCAAAAACAATTTGGTCTGTAATGTCCGGATAATTGTTGGCAAACTCCAGCGCGGTTTTATACCACATGTCAACCTGATTTTTCAAGGTATTGTATCCCTCAATATTAAATTTTTGGATATCTGAACCGGCAGAAAAAGAAAAACCATCCAGATACTGATAAATTTCCTTCAACTTACTGGGCTCTAACGACCAAATGGCACATGAAGACGGATTCCAGACCCTGTTGTAAACCAAGCCGGCATTCAGTTTATTGGCAAATTTTAGCATGTCAGGAATTTCGTCCCAGTTTTGTTGCATGGGACAAAAGGACATGAAAAATTTATGGTGATTTGTTTTACAATAATCATGGAAATGGTGTAAGTTTTCCATCACATTTTCAAAAACGGCATTTTTCCTGATGTACTCAAACCGTTCTTTCTGCAAAGAGTCTATTGACACATTGATGTTAAAACTCCCATTGTGAAGGGCCTTTTTCACCTTTTGATTCAGGATGGTGCCATTGGTAGTGATATCAATTTGACATTCCGGGTTGATTTTTTTTATGTTGTCCCAAATGTCATAATAAATGGGGATTAAAAAAGGTTCACCACCAAAAAAGAAGGTATGTTTCAAGTAAGGGATGTATTGTTTCAGTTCACTTACAAAATTGGCATCGTATGGATTAGCATGACTGTGGATGTTTTTTTGTTTTGCAATTAACGATGAGTTTTCCGGTGAACACATAATGCATTCCAGGTTGCATGTGTTATCAAGGTAAAATTCCATTGAAACAGGAAAATCATTATGGGCATTATGCTGATCATAAACATTGGCATAAGACACTTCGTAATTCTTTTCTAACACTTGAGTATAACACAGGTTACAAGCCGGAGCCAGATGCTTATTTTTTACCAGTGCACGTATTTTACCGGCTGTATCACTATGCCACAACTGCTCAATAGTTTTCTCAGGGTATTTGCCATAATTTACCACGAAACTTTCAGCGTAACAACTTGACACCGAACCATCAATTCCGAAATACAAGTTTTTAAACGGGGCAAAACAAAGCCGGTCTTTACGCTTCATTTTTAAGTATTTGCGAACAACAGGATTTGACGTATCAAGCTTTTTACCCGTGTTTTCAGAAAAGATTGATTTAAGTTTTATATCCAGATTATATACGTGTTTTTTATGCATATTCTATGTCAAAAAAGTGTTATAATTTATGCAGCTTACTTAATAGCCGGGTTGAAAAAGATTTGTCTTTTTTCTTTTTAGCATAAAGCATGCATTGATAAGGGCATAAACTTTCCTTTTCTTTACATATTCTGGGCTTATTGGCAGGGGCAAAACTGTCATCAAAGAAGTTACCGTAAGTTACGTTACTATTTTCGCACCGTTGGGCTATTCCGTGTTCATTAATGTAAAAAGACCTTTGCCCGGCATAACATAAATTGCCTTTGAATTTCATCTTCGGGGCATTATCACCCAAATCATATTCAGGCAAATAATACTTTTCAAGGTACCCTCTCTCTACATCGTCATAAGCGTCCGGATATACCTTATCATTATATAGCCCATAAAAAGGCTTCAATGTGATTTTATCAATACCATGAGACCTGAAAAAAGCAAAATCATCATCCACCCTGTCTATTAGGGGCGGATAAAAAACATACGATACAAAAAACAACACGCCAGCGGATTTTAACATTTCAATTTTATGCAGGAAATCTTTGAACCCCTTGTCAATTTTCTCCCTTTCTTCCACATGAACAGCGATATTCAAACCTAATTTTTTTGTATCCATCCGCTTAATCATTTCATGCAGTTTGTTTTTACTTAGTGTAAGGTTGGTATTAACAAACAAGGTGTGTTTTTCAGATAACTTTTCAAAAATATCAATGATATCATGTTTTAACAATGGTTCACCGCCGGTAACAATGATGTGCCATTTTTTTCCGTCCCTGTTAAATCCATTATCTATTGTTTCAATATCAAATTCCGGTTCTTGTGCATCATTCGGGAAACCACAATATTTACAATGAAAGTTACATTTACGGGTTATGCACCATATAATAACATCCTCGTTTTCTTCCAGATACGCTTCTGAAAAAGACTTCTCACCAAGCTGTTTAAAATGGATTAAATTATCGTGAAGTTTAATTAAATTTTTCATACATACTTTGTTTCGAACGTTCCAATATACAGACTTCTTAAAAAACGATAAATTTTAGATGTAAAATTACACATTTTAGTTTTCCCTGTGAAATGAATTTAAGCAAAGCATTATTTCACAGGGTAAATCCTTTAAAATTACCCAACATCAAACATCAGGGTTTTGTTATTATGCAGTTTCACATTCATCTGGTTAAGATGGCGACAAAGCCGTTCCTCTCGTGAAAATTTTTTCTCATTCGGAGGTTTTGCATAGTTCCGTAGGAACTTTCTATTTGTAGCCATGAACGGTAGTAGTTCATGGTTACAAATTACGCAAAAAAATAAAAATCCCGTAGGGATGACCTGTAAAATATTAACCCCGTTAAATCCTGAACTTTGTTCAGGAAAAATGCCTTTGGCATTTTTATTTAACATGGTTAATCATAAAAATTTTCAGGTCGTCCTTACAGGACTTTATTCTCATTGGCATTTTTTACACTGCACTTCCGTGCAGTGTTACAATTAGCTTGTCCCTACGGGACAAAATTAATCAATTATTGTATTAAGTAATAAAAATTAGCATTTGCTTTAGTGACAAACATTTTACTACCTTTTAGTGTTGAATGTATAGTTTTATTTCTTGAATAACATCCCATTGCCACTATGTCAGAATAAAACGACTTCGTGGTGATTATAACTTTATGAAATTTTTAAAAAGTCTATATATAAGTACAAATTTACGCATTTTTAGATGGCAATATGAACCAGGTTACTAAATTTATATACCTACACATCTACCCTAATCATGGGTGTATTCAGTTTATGCAACAGTTGTTTTGTTTTCAACAACCTGGTTTTCAATACATCATCCGGGACTTTCGGGTAAATTTTTGAAGCAGCGCGCTTTTTAAATTCCGAATAGGCGGATACGGTGACACAATCAAAGCGGATTTTTTTTAATAATGCCAATGTTTTATTAAAATCATCATCCGTTTCGGATGGAAATCCCAGGATAAACATGCCATTGATCCTTATGCCGGGGTTGTTTTTTTTCAATACCTGCAACACGCTAACCACATCCGATATGTTATAATGCCGGTTCATGAGTTTCAATATTCTGTCGCTCCCATGTTCTACTGAAATGGTTATTTCCCACATTTTCTTTGATGTGATGAACGGGACAATTTCCTCCTTGTGTTTTACCAGCCATCCCGGATATACGCCTTCGAGCGACCATTTTACGTGATAAGCCTCATCAACCTGGGATAATTTTTTCAGCAACTTATGCAGAGAACTTTCTATATCCAATCCATAAGAACAAATGTCCTCGGCAACAAAATGAAAAACCCTGTATCCCTGCTTCAACAATTGTTCATATTCATCAATAATGGCATCATGCGTTTTGCTTTTCAATTTCCCAACCGCCTCTTTTATATTACAATAGGTACAGTTATTTGAACACCCTGTGCAAATTTTTAAGAAACAAGGTTCTGAAGTAATGGCATGTTTATTCATTTTAAGAAACTGTTTATAATCCTTATGCCTGTGTATTCGCCTCAACAGCGTAGGAGACAACCCATATTTAAACAGCAATTGCAAAAGAGAAGCATTGGGATGCATATCCAGGAAAACATAATTTCCAAAATCATAGGTATGGACTTCCGGAACTTCATTAAACTTTATTCTAAAATCCGGGAAATACGTATCAATGGTTTCAATGTGCCTGGTAGAAACTGTTTTACCTGAAAAGACAGCATTCAACTCTTTTTGATTAGCCCCCGGCATACACCCCATCACAATAACTTCACCAGGGGATTTTTTTAATTCTTTTATGGTTTCAAGCTCTTTCTGAACCATAGACATCGTGGCTGCACAGGTAATGTATAAATGATAATCCGCATTTTCAGGGGAGTCAACAACATTGTAATTGTTCAGGCTAAAATAATTCTTTAGTTTAACAGCATCAAGTATCCTCAGCGGACAATCAAATGCCGTGGAAATATACACCTTATTTTTTTTATCATTCATCAATAAAAAAGTTAATAATCAGCAGCTTAAATTAATAATAAAAAAGGATATGCCACAGATTAAACGAACTGGGTTTTTAGTTATTTTTGTATCAGGTTGACCATGTGGATTACATTTATACGAATCATATTAACAAAAATCTGTGCCAATTTGTGCAATTTGTGGCAAAACAGATTAAATAACGACTGATTGGTTACGTTAAAAACAACCAACAAGTTCGGTTTTACGATGTTTACACCCCATTCCATAAATTCAATGCACATTGGTCAATCCGTACGATTTAGCGGCCTCCATCACTTCTAAGTATTCCTCTTCATTTGTTCTGCGGTTTATTTTCGGAT